>JALONF010000062.1 GCA_025455085.1 Ignavibacteriaceae bacterium | reverse complement strand
TTTAATTAAAGTTTTTTGGGGCGATGGTGTTGGAGGATTTCCCGAATCTAGTGAGGAAATTACCCTTGGGGGTACGTTTCACCTGGTACCGGAACCTTACCAGCTTTATGAAGATAGAAAGATGGTCTTTATTGCTCATCCTAGTTATCAGTCATCAATTATGGGTATCGTTGAGATTTATGATAACAGACAGCTCTGTTATGACTTGCTCTACAACAGCATGGGTATTGACAGTATTCCATGGGGTCCCTGGTCAATTGTTGTTGATGACATTGGTGGGGACAATTATGTAGATTTTGCCGGATTAAGCCCTCTTGGATATTTTACAAGCTGGGAGTTTCATAAAGTTAATGCTTCTGTAGGTACCTGCGGTCCTTATTACTTTGCAACTGTGTATCCTTATCATCAAATAAATTTAGTTGGTGGAAATTATACATATCAAAACAGTTTGATCTTGGGTGATTTTGATGATGATTCAGATAAAGATTTTGTAATAACCGGTTACTCAGATAATGAGTGCAACCTATTGCGCAATGAAGGAAACTTCAACTTTCAGCCTGAACCTATGGCAGTTAATAATGGAAGAGGATTTGCGAAACTTGACTATGAAAATGATGGTGATCTGGATTTTGTAAGTGTTAATTGGGCTTTAGAAGATAATGGAATTACTCTTTTCCTAAATGACGGCACCGGACATTTTACTCCTGAATTGAATTGCTTTCAATCATTTGCAACTGGTATACCCCACGGTGTTGTTGCACATGATTTTGATCTTGATGGCAAAACAGACCTAGCAATTATTGCAGCAGATTATAATTTTGGCCACGATTCTCTATTCGTTCTTTATAATACAGGAAATGTTTCAGGAATCAGAGAAGAGATCCATCAGCAAATTCCGGAGAATATTTCTCTATCGCAGAACTATCCCAATCCTTTCAATCCTTCAACAAGAATCGAATACTCAATTCCTCAGTCCGGATTAGTTACAATTAAAATCTATGATATACTTGGAAGAGAAGTTGCAACGCTTGTTAACGAAGAAAAACAAAGAGGAGTTTACTCGATTAGCTTTGATGCAACAGGATTAGCAAGTGGAATTTATTTCTACAGAATTCAATTTGGAAATTTTGTTCAAACTAAGAAGCTAACATTATTAAAGTAAGTAAATAAATAATTAATAAATAACTAAATGAGGTGCTTTATGAAAAAATTTCTTTATTTGGGTATTCTCATTGTCCTGTTGAGCCTAAACGTAAAAGCTCAAAAGTTTGGTAATGCTCTTCAGTTTGATGGTGTGAATGACTATGTGGATTTGGGTAATGCTTCAACCTTCGATGTGGGAACTGCGGTTACCTATGAAGCGTGGATATATCCGGAATCTACTCAAAGCGGATTTATAATGAATAAATGGGTTGGATTCGCTGAAGACAAGCAATTAATAGTTGGTGGAAACCAGCTATATTTTTATTTATATGATGTTTTTAATTGGGCGCAACTTGTATCATCTCCTTCTTCCATCCCGCTTCATCAGTACACTCATGTAGCAGCAACTTACAACGCTTCTACCGGAACAGCGACATTATTTATTAATGGCGTATTTGATACGAGCAAGAGCGTAGGCAACAACGTCAGCAACTCTACAGGCAATCTATATATTGGTTGTAATGCTGTAAGATATGGTAATGAATTGCCATTCAAAGGAATAGTGGACGAAATTCGTATCTGGGATGTAGCCCGGACAGAATCAGAAATTCAATCTACAATGAACCAACCTCTAAATGGAAATGAACCTGGCTTAATCGGATACTGGGAATTTGATGAAGGAACCGGAACAATGACATATGACGCAACCAGCAACCATAACGATGGAACTATTCATGAGGCAGCCTGGGTAGTGCCTTCTGAAGTTGAATTATTAAATGATAAAATACCGGGATCATTTGCACTCGATCAAAACTATCCCAATCCATTCAATCCAAGCACAAAAATTAGTTGGCGGTCTCCAGTCAGCAGTTGGCAAACATTAAAAGTGTATGATGTGCTGGGTAATGAAGTAGTAACTCTTGTCGATGAATACAAAGCAGCCGGAAGTTATGAAGTAGAGCTTGATGCATATAAACTGTCCAGTGGAATTTATTTCTACAGATTACAAGCCGAAAATTTTTTAAAAACAATGAAGATGGTCTTACTTAAATAAAAATTTAAAATTCTTACAGAGGAAAAAATCAAATGAAAATTTTGATCTTACATTTAACTTTTTTTATTTATTCAATTAGTTTGTTGTCTCAGGACATCACCAACACACTTGACGCCAGCGGATTGTTCACGGTCAAAGATGCATCAACAACCTTTTTTACGATTACCCAGTTAACTGGTGAGGTGAATATTTTAAACACAATGCGTCTTGAGAATACTTCAAGCTCCACTACCGGAGTGATAAATAAAGGAATCGTACGGTTTATACACAACTACGGTGTTGGGAGCACATTCATGGGTCTATATTCCGGCAATTTTACAATGACTGGTAATTATAATTCAGCATTCGGACGTTCTTCGCTCAGTTCTAACACCACGGGTAATGAAAATTCAGCGTTTGGACCTTTTTCACTCTATTATAACACCACGGGTGCAAAGAATTCAGCGTTCGGGGCTAGTTCGCTATTTTTTAACACTGCGGGTAATGATAATTCAGCGTTCGGACGTTCTTCTCTTTATTCTAACACAACGGGTAATTATAATTCAGCGTTCGGGTATAGTTCGCTTTATTTGAATACCACTGGTTATAATAATTCAGCTTTCGGGGATAATTCGCTCTTTTCTAACACAACAGGTAATAGTAATACTGCGCTTGGTTACTCAGCCCTTTTATCTAATACAACCGGGTCAATTAATACAGCGGTAGGCATCTACGCTCTCTACTATAATACTACGGGAAGCAATAACACCGCAATGGGAAGATCCTGCCTTGAATCGAATACCGAAGGAAATTATAATTCTGCTTTTGGTTATAGTGCAGGTAGTAATATAACCACTGGAAGCAATTTAACTTGTGTTGGCTATAATGCAGAACCAACTTCTGCTTCAGCAACAAATCAAATAACGCTTGGGAATGGCTCTGTTAATTCTCTGCGATGTAACGTAACTACAATAACTTCTCTTTCAGACCAAAGAGATAAAAAGAATATAACTGATCTTTCTTTGGGATTGGATTTCATTACGAAACTAAAACCCCGTCAGTTTAATTGGGATAAACGTGAATGGTACGAGAACGATCTTTCAGACGGAAGTAAAATGAAAGAAGAACCGACAGCCGGATTCATCGCTCAAGAACTTGATGAAGCACAGACGAGTGCAGATGCTGAATGGCTTAACCTTGTGTTAAAAGACAATCCTGAAAAGTGGGAAGCAACTCCGGGAAATCTTCTTCCTGTTATGGTTAAAGCCATACAAGAGTTAAATGAAAAGAATGAACAATTAAAAATTAAAAATGCCGAATTAGAAAAACGACTGTCACAGTTTGAAGAAGTACAAACCTTGATCATAAAAAAGTTTGAGGTTTTGGAATCAAAAGAAACTCTAAATGTTCAAATCGTTAAAGCAGAAAACAATAATCAATAAATTAATTACTTGGCTAATAATGAAAAATTCTCTCACAACAATTGCCCTAATCTTTTTGATTCTTAGTGCTATAATCAAAGCTCAGGATATAACAAATACAATCGCACCAGGCGGGCTTTTCAAAATTAAGGATGCTTCAAATGATTATTTAACTTTAAGTCAATCCACTGGACAGGTTAATATTCTTAGATCGCTTCGGCTTGAAAATACTGCCGGTTCTAATCTGGGTGTCGTATTCAAAGGAGGAAATAGTTTTATCCATAATTATGGTAGCAATAATACTTTCCTAGGTGTAAACTCAGGCAACCTCTCCTTGACTGGTTCCTCAAACACAGCCATTGGTGATGATGCTCTGTTTTCCAATACAACAGGCAGCTATAATACTGCTATTGGCAGATCATCCTTAAGATCAAACACAGAAGGGTATAGTAATACTTCCGTTGGACGATGGTCATTATTCAGCAATACAACAGGGTATCATAATTCAGCGCTTGGAAATAATTCTTTATACAACAATACAATCGGAGCTGGTAATACAGCAATTGGCAGAGATGCTTTATATCATAACACCGAAGGCAATAATAATACATCGGTAGGGAAAAGTTCATTATATGATAATACAACTGGATATAATAATTCGGCGTTTGGGATATCGTCACTTTTTTCCAATACAACGGGTCATGATAATTCAGCATATGGATTTAGTTCGCTGCAATATAACTCGGGAGATAACAACTCCGCATTTGGATCTTACTCGCTTGTATCAAATACAACAGGATATAATAATTCAGCATTTGGATATCAGTCGCTTTATACCAACACAACGGGCTTCCAAAATTCAGTGTTCGGATATCAATCGTTTTACTCCAATATTGGTGGCGATTGGAATTCAGCATTCGGATATCAGTCTCTCTACTCCAATACAACGGGCGCACTGAATTCAGCATTTGGATATCAGTCTCTCTACTCCAACACAGCGAGTTATAATTCAGCGTTCGGAGGTTATTCTCTTAAGGATAACACCACTGGTCAAAATAACTCAGCGTTCGGTTATTATGCGCTTTCTAATCTCACTACAGGAAGTAATAACCTCGGTATCGGCAACAATGCACAAGTACCCACGGCAACTGCAAGCAATCAAGTTCGTATTGGTAACACGTCTATAACTTACGCCGGCGTGCAGGTTGCCTGGACAATTACAAGCGACAGAAAATGGAAAGAAAATATTCTTCCCGTTAAGCTCGGACTTGATTTTATAAACAAGCTCAACCCCGTTTCCTACACCCGCAAGAATGATGAGAATAATAGAACTGAATATGGACTAATCGCACAGGAAATCGAAGTAGTGTTAAAAGATGAAGGCGTTGATAACTCCGCAATGATTACAGTTACCGAGAAGGGAGATTATGAACTTCGCTACAACGACTTGCTTGCACCAATGATAAGGGCGATACAGGAATTGAAAGAGGAAAATGATGAATTGAAAGCAGAGCTAAACCAGATCAGAATTGTAAAAGAAGAAATACTTGAACTGGCAAATCTTAAAATTGAATTATACGAACAGATAAGAATACTGAAGAGTAATTCAGAAAAAAACATTATAGACTTTAACCGTACGGGAAACGAGGTAGGACTGGAATGAAACTATGTTGTTTGTTTTTAATATTTATTATTGAATCTTCTCATTTATATGCTCAAAGTTCCATAACGTATGCTGTCGGAACTCATATTGAGATTACAACGGGTTCTGACGTTTGTGCCGATTTTATAACCATACTTGGTACATATTCCGGTGATGGAACTTTTTGTGATGATCCACTGCCGGTTGAATTAACTATTTTTAACGCAAAAGCTGCAAAAGACAGTATAATTTTATACTGGGAAACAGAAACAGAGGTTGACAATTACGGTTTTGACGTTGAGAGGAAAATAAATGATGGTGAGTGGAATGTTATCGCATTTATTGAAGGTAACGGGAGCTCAAACTCACCAAAAAAATACCATTACTGTGATAAAGAGTTGTTTGCAGGCGGAAGCATGTTTTTTTACAGACTGAAGCAGATAGACACAGATGGAAGATTTGAATATTCTGAAGTTGTAGAGGTAGAATTATATCCGGATAATTATAACTTATCACAGAACTTTCCTAATCCTTTTAATCCGGTTACAACAATAAGATATCAATTGCCTGTCGCAGGTGATATTAGATTAAAAGTATATGACATTCTTGGAAATTACGTAACTACGTTGGTAGATGATTTTCAAGAAGCGGGATATCATGAGCATAAATTTATAGCATCAAATTTTGCAAGTGGAATTTATTTCTATACAATTATAGCTGGAACTTTTGTCGAAACTAAAAAGATGATTTTACTGAAATAAGTATTACACAGTAATTCATTTTTTACCCTGCTAAATTAGACCACAGGGGAGTATTTTATTTTAGATTGCTCGGTTGAAATTCACATCTTTATGTGATTGACCCGCCTGCAAGCAGTAAATAAATTCCTCGCAGTATTTTCAACAAATTGGTGTTTAAAGTAAAAAACAAAACTTATCAATTGGTTTAATTATTAATTGATTTGAATTTACTCCTTCTGCTAGCTTTATTCTGAAAGAGTTTGGAGGAACTGAATTTGAAATTTCAGAAGAATGGTTTGTGATTAATAAGGATAATAAATTTTACAAATAATCATCATTACCACAATAACAGGAGATCAATGGAATGTTTAAAGTAAAATTATTTGGTGTGGCGATATTGTTTTTAATTTCTGCTACAACTTATTGCGGAGATAATAAACCGCACCAAGAAACAGCTCAAACATCCGTACCGGAGAAAAGTATTTGCGAACTTCTTAGCAAAGAAGAGGTTGGCAAAATAATGGGGACTAACTTTGAGGAAGCTACTACGTCACTCCATACTGTCGATGCTTCTGCAGGCAGCTATGTTTCCCAATGTGGTTACTACACTAATAAAGGTTTGCAGCACGTTGCGGTTCTTGTAAGACACTTTAAAGGAACAACATTTCCTCAATCTGCAGAAGAATTTTTTGCTGCCTCCAAGAGCGGGGATGCAGAAATAGATGCTGAAATGGATAAAGCTCTCCAAAATCATATAAAAGTTCAGGGGCTTGGTGATTTTGCTTTTTTCTATTCACAATGGGAAAGCAACTCACTTGTTGTTCACTGGGATAAGAGTTATGAAATGATAATTAGCATGTACAAATTCGATCTCGATGAACCAACGATCGAAAAGATAAAACAACTTGCACAAGCAGTTAAAAAACTTTTCTAACTGAGGTA
The DNA here is from genome assembly GCA_025455085.1 of Ignavibacteriaceae bacterium. GTDB lineage: Bacteria > Bacteroidota > Ignavibacteria > Ignavibacteriales > Ignavibacteriaceae > IGN2. The sequence goes on along the minus strand of JALONF010000062.1, from coordinate 2,002 downwards.
TAATTTGAATGTGTCTGGTTTTTACAATTCATCAGGATTGGAAATGAAAAAAATAATAATTCTTCTTCTTGTGATAATAATGTCATCCACAGTAAATGCTCAGGGCTGGAATGCAATTCTGAATCTCAATCCTTTCCCATCACCTTATATAAGTGATTGGGAAACTAATCCCGCAGCAATAGGATCTATGACGATCTTTAATAACTCAGGAAGAGGAGAGGATATTCGGATAAAGGCTTCAGTTACTCATCAGTCAGAAGGACTTGTTTTTACAAGTGTTACTAATACGATAAATATATCCTCAGCACCGGTCACCGTACTCGATAATACTTCTCTTTTTGATTTTGATGATGCATCTTTCCCAAATTCTACTTTGAAAAACCAGGTAAGGCGAACAGGCAGGCTGCCCGAGGGTAAATATTCTGCCTGCATGACACTTGAAGATTTAAATGGATTAATACTGGTTACTAATGTTTGTGCTGACTTCACAATAATTTATCCGGAACCTCCGCATCTTATATATCCGGCAAACCAGGACTCATTGCCCGGAGAGATTACCTATCCAACTTTTCAATGGACTCCGGTTATAGTACCACCGGCTTATATTATTAATTATACCTTAAAAATTGTTGAGCTACTGCAAGGGCAAACTCCAGCACAAGCTTTAAGTGCAAACTATCCCCATTATATAAATAACCAGATAGATATAAACACTTTCACTTATCCTATTGACGCACTTCCTTTCAATTTTAATAAAACCTATGTCTGGCAGGTTCAGGCGCTTGACCAATTTGGATTTCCTCCTGCACAGAATCAGGGTAAAAGCGAAATATTCACTTTTGCAAAAAAGCTTCCATCAATTATTATAATAACAAACACCTTTGATTTTCCATCACTAATTTCTCCGGAAAACAATACTGACTTAAATACCAAGAGTCCGGTTTTCAAATGGACTTACACACCCAAACAGGGAGAGTCAATAAAATATTTGGTGAAGGTGTGTGAAATACTACAGGGACAATCACCTGAAACTGCAATGAGCAACTCTCCTATTTTTAGTTTAATGCTTGATCCACCTGCAAACACTGTTACGCCGATGAATCCATTGAATCTCAATATCGGGAAGGAATATGCCTGGCAGGTAAAAGTAATTGATGCGGCAACTAATAATGAATTGAAGTCAAGCACAACCTGGAAGTTTAAGTATAAATCTGGCAGCGTTGTTATTGGTGGAGGCCTTACACAAATCGGCGGCACATTTACTCTTCCTGCATGGTGTAAAGTAACAGGGCAGCTTAGTTATAAATATGCTGATCTGCAGGATAATGAAAAGTGGTCTTTATCAAACACAAACATAAAACTTGTTGTAAAATATATTCTAAAATATACTAGCCATACCGGGACTTCTTATTCTGATGAAGCACCTCAAGGTACGTTAGTATTAAATGATGGAAATATTCCCGGTAATCCATCCGACAATAATAAAGTCTTGGCAACCACAACAACAGATTATAACGGTAATTTTCAGTTCAACTACATCTGTCCGGACAGTATGGTCCTAATGAAAGCCAATCAAACTTTATCAAATTGCACATCAGGAGAAAATTGTTATACATACATTGGAAATGTTTACAGGGTTGCACGACTAATTGTTGATCATCCGTACTATACAAGCCCTGATGAAGATATTATCGTTCAGCCTTTTGAAAATAAAAACATTGGCTCGCTCACTTCTTACTTAAGAAGTTATCAGCTTGAAGCAACAATTAAGCCATCAAAGGAAGAAAAGTATTCAGAACAATATTCTCATCTGCCTCTAGAGCAAATGGATGTATTTCTTATTAGAAAAAATCGTCCGTACGGTTTACCAACGAATGAAGGATTGCCTGATCCAAATCCGGGAGAAACTAAATTCGGTTATGAAGTTGTCGCAAAAGGAATAACAGGGCAGAACGGACAGATTTTTTTTAAAAGAGTAATAATTAATATCAGTCCATCCGAT
>JALONF010000391.1 GCA_025455085.1 Ignavibacteriaceae bacterium | reverse complement strand
ATTAAATGGTAAATCAAAAATTGAGAGAGATATCCGTCGTGATCATAAAATGAAAAGGATTCTCTTTAATGTTATCTACGGGACGGTAGGTTTTCTGCTCCTGAATTTTATTCTTTACACTCTTTCGTCCAATTAGTCACTCCGGCAGACTCATTTCATTTATCAGAATTTAGATTGAACCGCAGATGCTAATATTTTATATTAGTCCTTCTTTTTCTACATAATATGAATAAAAATAAAGTATATATAGAAACCTACGGCTGTCAGATGAACCTGGCTGATACTGAAATTGTGCTTGGCATTTTGCAGAACAACGGCTACAGCGTAACTAATAATTCAGACGCTGCTGATGTAATTTTAGTTAATACCTGCAGTATAAGGGAAAATGCAGAGCAGAGGATTTACGGTAGGCTTGGAAATTTTAAAGCCATTAAAGATCAAAAGCCTGATTTGATCGTTGGCGTTCTCGGGTGTATGGCAGAACGACTACGCTCGGACCTTGTCGATAGGAAAAAAATAGTTGACGTTGTTGTTGGTCCTGATGAGTACAGAAGATTGCCGGAACTTATTGATGTTGCATTCAACGGTGATAAAGGAATTGGAGTTAAACTTTCAAAAACGGAAACATACGACGACATCATTCCTCATAGGGAAGACGGCTTACAGGCTTGGATTTCTGTTATGCGTGGATGTGATAAATTTTGTACTTTTTGTGTTGTACCATTTACACGTGGAAGAGAAAGAAGCCGCTCGATGGATTCAGTTATTGAGGAAGTTAAACAGTTAGCTGCACGAGGATTTAAAGAAGTTACTCTGCTTGGTCAAAATGTTAATTCATACAATGATGAAGATTCTGCAAGTGCTGGAGATTTTGCTGATCTGCTTGCTGCCTGTGCTCAGGTGGATAGTTCAGTGAGGATCCGTTTCACCACTTCTCACCCGCAGGATCTTTCAGATAAACTTCTATACACGATCTCTGAGCATTCAAATATTTGTAACTATATTCACCTGCCTGTTCAATCCGGTTCAAACAGAATTCTCGAATTGATGAACCGTACATACACAATCGAACACTATCTTCAGCTTGTAGAGAAAGCAAGAAAAATTATTCCGGGAGTAAGTTTTTCAACAGATATCATTTCCGGTTTTCCGACAGAAACCTTCGAAGATCATATAATGACACTTGATGTTATGAGGGCTGTCAGATACGACGGAGCTTTTATGTTTAAGTATTCTCCAAGAGAGGGCACAAAAGCTTTCAGAATGGAGGACGATGTTTCTGAAGAAACTAAAACAAAGAGGCTTCAGGAAATAATTAATCTCCAGCAGCAGATATCTTTTGAATTGAATCAGGAATTGATAGGTAAAGAGGAAGTAGTTTTAATTGAAGGATTTAGTAAAAAATCAGACAAGTTTCTATCCGGCAGAACAGATACAAACAAAGTTGTAATCGTACCTGTTGATAATAAAATTAAACCTGGTGATTATATAAAAGTTAAAATTCACAGAGCAACTTCTGCTACATTGTTCGGTGATTTTTCAGGTTTGGTAAATTTGGTTCAAGAAAGCTTATCTTTAATCGGTTGAATTTGAATTAATAATTTATTCCGTTTGATGACGGTAAAAAAAATGCTCAAGCTTAAATTAAATTTCCATTCTTTCCCAATTCTTATCTGCCTAATTATATTTACATCAAAATTATATTCTCAGGAAGTTGATATTGTGCCATACTTAAAGGCAATTGAGAATGGTAATATCGGACAAGCAAAAGAAGCTCTTGTTGATTTGAAAGAAAAAAATGCTAAGGATCCGTCAGTAATGTTCCTCGATGCTGTATTGAAAGAGAACGGGCAGGAAGCTGTTGTCATTTACCAGGATATTGTTGATAATCATCCCAAAAGTAAATACGCTGATGCTTCTCTCTATCGGATATTTTCCTATTACTATGCACTCGGGCTGTACGAAACAGCGCAGGAAAAATTGAAACAGCTCAAATCTTTATATCCAACATCACCTTACATTCAGGTTGCCGATCAAAATCTATCAGCATTAGAAAAATCTGAAGTAAAAGAACAAAAGACCGTTATTGACGAGGTCAAGCCTAAAGTTGATGAGGATTATAAGTTCACTATCCAGGCGGGTGCGTTCACAAATCTTGATAATGCAAATAAACTTATCGGTGAATTTGAAGCTGCAGGTATTTTCAGCCAATTAGGTGAAAAGATAGTTGGCGGAACAACTTTTCATGTAGTTTATGCCGGTAAGTTTGAAAAGTATGAAGATGCAGAAAGTTTTTTACAGGTCGTAAACTCTCGCTATAAAGTAAACGGAAGCATAGTTTCAATTCTTCCCAAATAATCGTGAAGATTACATTCATTGGCACAAGCTCCGGAAAAGTTTCATTAACTCGCTTCCACTCTTCTTTAGTCATTTCATCAGAAAAATATAATTTGCTCGTTGATGCCGGAGATGGAATTTCTCGTGCAATAATTAGCAACGGAATTAATTTTAAAAAAATAAATGGTGTACTCTTTACTCATCTTCATCCTGATCATTTTTCCGGTTTACCAGCATTAATTGTTCAGATGAAGATGATGAATAAA
>JALONF010000390.1 GCA_025455085.1 Ignavibacteriaceae bacterium | reverse complement strand
CCTGTTTTTATTTCCGCGGTTTGTCGGGTGAATAGCGTACCAGTTCAAGCAGCCAATTTCTTTTCCATTGTTCTTCACAAATTTTATCAGAAGCATTTCCTTATCAGTGTTGCTGGTATACTTAGCTCTCTCGGCTGATGGATTATTATCATAAGCGATAGGTGAACGATTGTTTCCGCAGTCTTCGATATTACCGCTGTTTATAAAAATTTTGCCGGGAGCTAAATTTTCGTGAGCTCTTTTTATTGATAGAACCATCCCATTTACGATGCATTCGAAATTCTGTTTATCAAATCCAAGGATGGATAAATTGTAAAGAGCGTAATGAGAGTATCCGCCGGGTCCGCTGTGAGTATGAGTACCGCTTAATAAAACATTTTCAGTAGTGTACAGATCATTTCCATAAATACTTTTCAGTCTTTTCACAACTTCCATTTTAACAGCTTGTGTGCAGGACCAAATATCTGATGATACAATAACAACTCGTTTTTTAGAATCCTGATCGCAAACAATAAAAGCTCTGGCAAAAAGTCTTGAATGGATTCCTTCAGTTTTCTGCTCGATGCTTGCCATCCCCATCATACCGAGCTCTGCGGCGGGACCTGTTACGTCATAAATTCCCGTTCCGATTAAATAATCGTTGGGCATCTGTTTCTCTCCGAAAAAAATTAATTAACTAAACTTATTTAAATCTCAAATTCAGGTTTTTCTTTTCCATCATTCAGGATGGTTCGCATTTCTTTGATCTTCAGGCCATTTATCAACTTCATAATCCATATCTAATATCCAGGGATGATATGGAGGTGATTCAGTATTTTGTTTGCTTAACTTACGAAGGATTACGCTTTCGTGAACAACAGGTTTACCGTGAGTTTTCAGATTCCATTCTCTAACTTTTTTAACATACAAAGTATTCGGGAATCCTTTTCGGGAATCGTGCATAAAACCATCCGCATTAGGCTGAACTTTAACTTTATGTTTAGGATAGATTTTTAGACCGGCTTCTTTCGCCTCTTCAATCATCCATAACAATGGTATATCCGATAACTCCTGCTCTTTATAACCGCCTCCGACATCTGTATGCATTCCGCTGAACCAGACCTGTTTCATTGTCTGATAATGTTTAATTTCTTTGTCCCAGATCTTTGGATGAAAAATTAATCGCTCATCATCTAAAGCAAGTGCCTGCCGGGCATGCTCAACACTTTCACTAAGAGTTAAATTATGGAACTTATGCCTGAACATCGGCATCCAATCGATGAAAGTGTTTACTTTTTTTAAGGGTAAACCCAATGCATCTACAGTATCCCATACTCCAAGAAATTTAACTCTAACCCATTGATTATGATGTCTGGCTACAAAATCATCGGCGCGTTTTTTTCGCTCTACACTATCAGATATTTTGTAAATTTTGTAGGCTTGCTTGATTAGCTCTGGCCTTGACTTAGGCAGTATTCCGAAGAGATGGATAAATGCAGATAGGCTTCTAACCGTAGTTGCTCCTCTGCTGAAGCCAAAAAGAAAAATGTCATCCCCAGCCATGTAGTTATCAAAAATAAACCTATAACATTCATAAATGTTTTGTGATATACCCATACCCGCAACATTTCCGGTAAACCTTCTCCATCCGGTTCCGAGACCTCTATCGTAAAATGCAGTTTGATTTTCCGTTCGGTCTTCGACCATGTTGTAAAGTTTATAGACATTAGTGTTATTTCCCTTACCGCCTTCCTGACCGGTTCCATCAGAGAATACAACTATGTTTTTGTGCATCAAGCTCTCCTTAGTTTGATTAGCCTCAAATACAAATACTTCTTTTACAATATGAATATATGAAAAAATATTAAATAATTGTCAAGAGTTTTGTAGTTGTAAGGTTCGGCAAAGGCAAGTCAGGTTAAGGAAAACGGCTTTTGGTTAGAGATTCATTTGAATGATTTAAACTACTACCAATCCACATTCGGTCCTCCATAGCTAATAACAGCAATTATCAAAATTAAAGCTACTATTGCTACTGGGACAACTATCGCTGTAATAGTTTTACTTTCATCATATTCATCAACATAAATTTTAGATAAGTCTTCTTTGGAATAGCGAACCGTATCTGTTTTTTCTATTAATGCTGTTGGAGAATACTTCTCAAGATGTTGGGGATAAAGCGTAATTGAATTTTCATTTTTTTCCCATCGTACATAATCATGATGCAGAGAATCTTCATTCAAACTGATTGTTTCTCCACTTTTAGTCTCGACAGTAATCTCTTCCGATTTTGGTAGAGAGTAGAATTCATCATAAGTAATTTCCTTCTGTGAGTAGCAACCAACAAATTGAAGAAGGAGTGCATTAATTAAAATTGCAGAAATATATTTTTTCATTTTAAACATCATTTATTTTATTATTAAATAACTTAAATTATCTGCCTAATCTTCAAAGATAGGATAAGGTTTCGTAAATAATAATACAATGACTGCAACAACCGAAGCTGCAACGTATCCCAACAATATAGTATTCAAAAGGTTAAATTTATCAATCTGTATTTCCTCTGCATCATTTATGTTAACTACACCTTCGAATTGATCATTAATATTTCTGGATCTGTATTTGCCTTT
>JALONF010000061.1 GCA_025455085.1 Ignavibacteriaceae bacterium | reverse complement strand
CAAATTTACAAGGTCTGTTTGTTCCCAGGAGAATTCATTTTCTGTTCTTCCGAAATGACCGTAAGCAGCAGTTTTCTGATAAATTGGTCTTCTAAGCTTTAATCTCTCAATTATTCCTTTAGGAGTCAAGTCAACTTCTTTCATAATCATTTTTGAAATTTCTGAATCCGGAATTACACCGGTACCTTTTGTATCAACATAAATTGAAACCGGTTCTGCTATTCCAATTGCATATGCCACTTGAACAAGACATTCTTTTGCAAGTCCTGTAGCAACAATATTCTTTGCAATGTGTCTTGCAGCATAAGCAGCAGAACGATCAACCTTAGAAGGATCTTTTCCTGAAAATGCACCGCCTCCGTGTGGCGCCCATCCGCCATATGTATCAACTATAATTTTTCTTCCTGTCAGTCCGCTATCACCATGAGGTCCGCCAATTTCAAATCTTCCAGTTGGATTAACGAATACTTTTGTTTTATTGTCAAAGAATTCAGCCGGGACAACTTGCTTAATCACTTGTTCAATTACATCCCCTTTTATTTTAGCCTGACTTGCATCACCATCGTGCTGTGTGGAAACAACTATCGTATCAACTCTCACCGGATTTTTATTATCGTCATATTCAATAGTAACCTGGGATTTTGCATCGGGTCTCAAATAAGGCATAACACCATTATAACCCTTTCGTATGTCTGCTAATTTTTTTACAAGTTTATGAGCATACATGATCGGCATTGGCATTAACTCAGGAGTTTGATTACAAGCAAATCCAAACATCATTCCCTGATCTCCCGCACCGCCTTTATCAACTCCCATTGCAATATCAGGTGACTGAGAATGAATAGCATTCAGCACTGAGCAGGACTCCGAATCAAATTTATAATCCGCGCTTGTGTAACCAATTTTTTTAACTGTTGAACGAACAACATCCTGAACTTCAATATAAGCTTCAGTAGTTACTTCACCGCCAACGAGGACTAATCCGGTTGTTACAAAAGTTTCGCAGGCAACTCTTGCGTTAGGATCTTTTGCTAGTATTGCATCGAGAACACCATCGGAAATCGCATCACATACTTTATCCGGATGTCCTTCAGAAACTGATTCTGATGTAAAGAAAAACGACATTATTAACTACCTTTATGAAATGAAAAATATACTGTAAGCGCTTTTTGAAAAAAGGCTTACAAACTTAGGGAAAGGGGTTTTTAATAACAAGCTAAAGAGACTTAATTTTGTAATGGAAATTAGTATTGTTATCATTCTACAAGTATCATTTAACTTATATCACATCTTATGAAAATAAAAACTAAAATTACTCAGTTATTCAATATTGAATATCCTATTATTCAGGCAGGAATGGTTTGGATTTCGGGCTGGAAGCTGGCTTCAGCAGTATCTAATGAAGGTGGGCTTGGCTTAATTGGCGCTGGCTCAATGAAACCCGATTTACTGAGAGAGCATATCCAGAAATGTAAAAACGCCACTGATAAACCATTTGGTGTTAACATTCCTCTTCTTCGTCGAGATGCTGAGGAATTAGTTAAAGTAACTGTTGAAGAAGGAGTAAAAATAGTTTTCTCATCTGCTGGACATCCGGGGAAATTTATTAAGTCATTTAAAGACAATGGAGTAAAAGTAGCTCATGTTATTCCTTCTGTAAAACATGCACTTAAAGCCGAGGAAGTTGGCTGTGATGCAGTGGTTGGTGAAGGAGTTGAAGCAGGCGGACACAATGGAATTAATGAAACTACTACACTTACATTAATTCCCCAGCTTGTTGATGCTGTAAAAATTCCTGTAATTGCCGCAGGAGGAATTGCTGATGGCAGAGGAATTCTCGCAGCACTTTCACTTGGTGCTGAAGGTGTTCAAATTGGCACCAGGTTCGCAGCAACAGTTGAATCTTCTGCCCATTCAAATTATAAGCAGAAGGTTGTTGAAGCCAAAGACGATGGAACTGTTCTTGCACTTAAAAAAATTGGTCTCGTACGCATGCTGAAAAATGATTTTGCTTTTCGTGCACTTCAAGCTGAAAAAGAAGGTTGGGATGAAATCAAGTTAAAAGAATTACTTGGAAGTAAACGTGAACGGCTCGGCATTTTTGAAGGTGATGAAATGGAAGGTGAGCTGGAAGCAGGTCAAAGTTCTGGATTGGTGAATGAAATTCTCACAGTGAAAGAGTTGTTCAATAAATTATTGAATGAGATTTCGAAAGCAAAGCAGAGGAATGAAAGAATAATTTTCTGATTATTTAGTTTGCTTCCAGAACATCGCTCACAACCGAGTCAACATCTTTTGCATTATCAAAAAACGATATAATTTTTCTTATCACTGCCTCCACGATAGCATCTGGACAGGAGGCTCCGCTGGTTATCATAATGTCCACTGGATATTTTGTGGGCATATAATTGTTTAACATTACAATAGATTGTTTTGAAACATCGAAGTAGTTGATTTCATTTTCTGAAATTATTCTTTCTGCTGAATCGATGAAGTATGTTCTGATTTCCTCCTCGCAAATTTTCACTATGTTTGTTGTGTTGGAACTATTGTAGCCTCCGACAACTATCGCAAAATCAGCAGTCGCTTCAAGCATACCATATGTTGCATCCTGATTTCAATCTCCTGAGTTTCAGAAGCAAGCATGGTTGTCTGATTTACAACCCCGATACTGTTTAAATTTACTCTTGCATCAAATCCTTTGGAAAATTTTCCTTCAAAGAATTCATAGAAGTCATCTTCAGTTTTGTCTCCCAGAATTACATCGGCTAAAAATTTTGTTTCTTCAAGGTTACGTACAATAACTGACGGAGAATTCTGTATCGAGTGAGAAAACGTTGCTCTTGTTTCTTCGTGATAATGTTTTCCATGAATAATAACAGTAAATCCCTGCTTGCCAAGGTCGGCTGAACGATTCCAAACTTTTTCAACGAACGGGCATGTTGTATTGTAGCTATAAGGATTTATTCCAATTTTGTTGAGTTTCTTTTCTATTTCGAGAGTTGTTCCGAATGCAGGAATAATAACAATATCATCACTCTTAATTTCTTCCCATGCAACAAGTTGATTGCCTGATGTATCCATTATAAACCGAACCCCCATGCTTAGAAGATCATGGTTTACTCCAGGATTGTGAATCATTTCACTCAGGAGGAAAAATCTTTTACCGGGATTTTCTTCAATTGTTTTATAAGCGATTTCAATTGCATTTTCTACACCGTAACAAAATCCGAAATGGCGTGCGAGGTAAAATCTGACAGGACCGAAATCCAGCAAGGTTGGAGAAAAATCTTTTTTTCTGGGGTCATCAAGTTTTCTGCTGTTCTTTATCTGTGTAATGAAAGAACTTTTATAATGGACGGGTATATCAAACTTTTTCATAATTAACTCTTAAATATTAAATCGCTTTCGTCAGAATTTAAACGCATATCACGAATGAAAGATTCTTTCGACGGCCTCATTAAAATGAAATAACCGAAAAGGAAAACAAAAACTGCTACGTAAAGATAATTCGAAGTCAACATTGTTGCTACAAGCGCTAAAAGGCAGGCGCTTTCTAACACTGCCCAGGAAACGATTTTAGCTGTTCTGTAGCTCATTAGTTTTTGAATAAGGCTATTGTTTACCTCAATTTTCGATATCATTTGGTTGTAAATCATTCTCGAAACAAACATCATCATTAGTCCATATACCGGTACGATTATCGTAAAAATGTTATCCAGGTCTTTTTCGATTGAGAGATATTTTTCTTGAATAAGGACTAATACGACAATAAAGAAAATTAACAATCCGAAAACCAGAGCATAATATATGGTTCTAGTAATTCTAATTTGATTTTTTATATCAGTAGGATCAGATGTAGTTCTCACGGCAAACACCTATGCTTTTTAGATTTTAAAAGTGAGCTTTTATATATTTCCACAGAATTTTTAGAAACACAATATGAATTTAGCAGATAAGTTAGAAAAAATAAAGAATAGATATGACAGCATAAACGAGCAGCTCTCAGATCCAAATATTTCTGCCAACAGGGAGAAATTGATTTCACTGACCAGGGAAAGAAGCGATCTTTCTGAAATAGTTGAGGCGTATTCGAGATATGCTATAGTCTTAAAGAATATCAAAGGCAACAAGGAAATTATTGATACAGTTAGTGACAGCGATCTGGTTTCGATGGCCTTGACCGAGCTTGATGAGCTTAATGTTGATAAAGAAAAGCTTGAAGAGGAAATAAAAATCCTTATACTGCCAAAAGACCCCAATGACGATAAAAGTATAATTATGGAAATAAGAGCAGGAACCGGAGGAGAAGAGGCTGCTCTTTTTGCAGGCGATCTTTTCAGAATGTACACACGATATGCTGAAATGCGGAACTGGAAGGTAGAGTTGATTGATATAAGTGATACCGGACTTGGTGGAATTAAAGAAGCAGTCTTCTCAGTGAATGGCAATAATGTTTACGGTGATTTAAAGTTTGAAAGTGGTGTTCACAGAGTTCAGCGAGTTCCTGAAACAGAAGGCAGCGGCAGAGTGCATACATCAGCGGCTTCGGTTGCAGTTCTTCCTGAAGTGGAAGATGTTCAGGTTGAAGTTAATCCGAATGATTTGAAGATTGATATTTTCCGTGCCGGCGGTGCAGGAGGACAAAACGTAAATAAAGTTGAAACTGCTGTTAGAATGACTCACCTTCCTACAGGTTTGGTTGTTCAGTGCCAGGATGAAAGATCACAGTTAAAAAACAGACAGAAGGCAATGAAAGTTTTGAAGGCAAGATTGTATGATATGGAATTAAAAAAACAGAACGCTGAAATTTCTGCTCAAAGAAAATCTATGGTTGGAAGCGGCGACCGGAGTGATAAAATCCGAACATATAATTTCCCGCAGAATCGTGTAACCGACCACAGGATAGGTTTAACTCTTTACAACCTTTCAAACATTATGGAAGGACATATCGACGAGCTGATTGAGCAGCTTAAAATAGCAGACAAGACCGAAAAACTTCAGGCTGCTGAATAATATACTTTCCAGAATCAATGTTAATTAATTATAACTTATTTTTTTATTTGAACTGAAAAGTATTCTTTGGTGAGTAAAATTTTTATTTTGCTGCGATAGTAATCACACTAACATCATCATCAAATTTCAACTGATTGAAATTATTTATATCATCTCTCAAAACATCAATAGGAGATTTAATGAAATCATCTTTCAGAATAGTCTTTATTAATTTGCTCACGCCAAATTGATTTCCTTCAGCGTCACGAGATTCAATCATACCATCTGTAGTCATTATTACGGTATCATTCGGATTCATTTGCAGGTCCGCATCATCAAATACGGCATCTTTATTAAACCCTAATAGAAGTCCTTTAGAATCAATTCTTTTCAGTTCCCCAGCGGATTTACTCCTATAAATTATGGGCATGTCACCTGCACCCGAATATTTTAATGACATATTTTTCTTATCAATAACCACAACTGAAAGCGTTGAAAATACTTCTGAAATTTTTGAATCCTTATATACTAGTTTGTTAACCTTGCCGATTATCTTTCCAGGTGAAGAAACATCTCCCTCTTCAATCACCGAATGAATAGCACTTCGTATATAACCGGCATAAGCATAAGCAAAATACCAGGCTCCCCATTTTTTACCCATTACATCACCGAGTACTATAGTTAGGTGATCACCATCAAGAAGAAAATGATCAATGAAATCTCCTCCAGGTATTCCTGTAAAAGGTATATGCCAGTACCGGATATCGAAATTATCAAAGTCCGGCAATACTTCAGGCACAACGCTTGTCTTCAAAATCTCTGATGCTTCGTGCAGTTCTGTTACTACCTTTCTTCTTTCTTTGCTGAGACTTTTTAACAAGGCTGAGATTTTTGCAGTGATTATTTTATGTCCTCTGTCCTTAAGAATATAATCTGTTATATCCTTGTTAAATCCGTCGAGAATTTCTTGTTCAGAACTTATATTGCTTAGAAAAATGAATGGGATAGAAGCAAGTTCAGAGTCTTGTAAAAGCATTTCACGAAATTTAAAGCCATCAATCTCGGGCATCATTATATCTGCAACTATTAAGTCGGGTTGGAATGATTTAGCAAGTTTTAATCCCTCAGCTGCGTTATATGCAACTTGACATTCTATACCGGCTTTATGCAGCCACGATTGATAAATAGTCAAAGCAGATTTATCATCATCTACAATAATTACTTTTGGGGTTCTCTTTGTAAAAACTTCTCTAAGATTTTTTCTGGTGCCATAAATTCGATTAATCTCTGTTCGTCTGATTAAAGCTTTTACCTTTAAAATCATTTCATCAACATTGAACGGCTTGGTTATAAAATCATCCCCTCCCGCTTCAAGGGCTCTGGATTTATCTTCAAGTGTATTTTTTGCTGTAACAAACACAAAAGGAAGCGAACGGTAATTTTCATTTTCACGTACAAGCTGGCAGAAAGTAAACCCATCCATTTTATCCATTATAATATCACATAAAACAAGATCAATGTTATTATTATATAACTGATTAAATCCTTCATCGGTATTTGAAGCGAGATAAACTTTGTAATTGTGAAGATTTAAATGATGGGAAATAAGTTTGCGAATGGTTATATCGTCATCAATAACTAGTATCGACTTTTTATCACTAACACTCATCTAACGCATAACTTTATTATTTGAGGATAATTAACTCTATACAGCGATTCAATAATTATTATACTATTTACAAATTCCTGAAGCAGAAAAAATCAACTGACAAGAATCAACCTTCTATTCCGTATTTTTCCATCAGACGGTAGATAGTAGCTCTGCCAAGCTGAAGTTTTCTTGCGGCTTCAACAATATTGCCTCCAGTTACTTTTAATGCGTGTCTGATTGATTTTTCTTTTATTTTTTCAAAGGGGATAATATTATAATCTGTGAACATTACATTCTGCTGGTCAACACTGGCTGAAGTATCGGCAGCTCTGATATGCTGCGGCAAATCATCGACATCCAGATGATCTTTTTCGGAAATTATCAAGCAGCGTTCAATTGTGTTTTCCATCTCCCTAACATTCCCCGGCCAGTCATATTCGTAAATGAGCTTCAATGCTTTTTTAGTGAATCCTTTAACATTCTTTTGAAGTTTCTTATTGAATTCCTCCAAAAAATATTCAGTAAGTACAAGAATATCCGCCCGTCTCTGCCTGATCGGTGGAATAAATATCGGGAAAGAATTCAATCTGTAATATAGATCCTCACGAAATTGTTTTTGCTCGACTGCATGTTTCAGGTCTCTGTTAGTTGCTGAAATAATTCTAACATTTGTTTTAATTAATTCTGTACCACCGACCCGCTCAAATTCTTTCTGCTGAATAACTCTCAAAAGTTTTGCCTGCAGCAGCATTTCTAATTCACCAACTTCATCAAGAAAGATAGTCCCGTCCTTTGCATATTCAAACTTGCCAAGTTTTCGTTGATGCGCACCTGTGAAGGAACCTTTCTCATGACCGAACAATTCGCTTTCCAGAAGCTCTCTTGGAATCGAAGCACAATTAACCACAACAAATGGTTTATCTTTTCTATTGCCATTGTAATGGATTGCACGTGCGATTAATTCTTTTCCGGTACCGCTTTCTCCATAGATCAAAACAGAGATATCATTATCAAGCACCTTTGAAACAAGTTTAAAGACATCCTGCATTTTACCATCAGCAGAAATAATATTATCAAAACTATATTCCTTCTTTACATGCTCTTTGAGGTTTTGAACTTCTTTTAATAAATCATAATTACGGATGGCATTTTTTAAAGCGAGCTCAAGTTTTTGCTGATCAATTGGCTTTGAGAAATAATCATAAGCACCATACTTTATGGAATCAACAGCAACATCAATTCTTCCCTGCGCAGAAAGCATAATAACAGGCAGGTGTTCATCAGCCTGCTTGATTCTTTTAAGAGTTTCTATTCCATCTAATCCCGGAAGCATTATATCTAATAAAACAAGATCAGGCCTTGAGCTAAGTTTTTTTAACATAGATTCGCTATTTGGAAATATTTCCACATCATAACCCCACTTATCTTTCACCCAGAACGAAAGTAGTTTAGAGATGGACTGCTCATCATCAACTATGAATATGAGTTTACTCAAGATTTACCTCATTTTTATCAATTTTACTTCTTTTTGGCAATTTTACCAGAAATGTGGTTCCACTGCCGGCTTCGCTTTGAACTGTTATTAAACCTTTATGCAAATCGATTATTTGTTTTACAAAAACCAAGCCAACTCCAACACTGGGTATATCACTCAATCTTCTGCTCACTCTAAAAAATCTCTGAAAAATATACGGTTGATCTTCTTCAGGAATTCCTATTCCAGTATCACTCACTAAAATTTCAACTTCTCTTACAAAATTATTTACAACTATTTTTACTCTACCGAGTTCGTCAGTAAATCGTATGGCATTGTTAATCAAAGCATTTATAACCTGATAGAGACTGTCCCGATCGGCTTCAATGAAAACTTCCTCTGATGGATGTTCAAAGTTGATATTAATATTTTTAGATATAGCTAACTCATTGTTAGCATTAATGGCATCCTGAACTAATTTTATCAACCCGAAAGTTGTTGTGTTAATCATTATCATATTATCATCAGTACTCGGAGTATCTAAAAAGTAATTTATGAGTTTTGCAAGCCTTTTACCTTCGCTCATAATTACTTTAATAAATTCTTCTTTCATAGAATCACCCAGATCAGGATCCGAAACAATTGTTTCAGAGAAACCGATTATGGAAGCCAGAGTAGTTCTGAATTCGTGAGAAATGCTGGAAATGAAGTCATACTTAAGGCGGTTCAGTTCTTCAACTACAGATTTTTGAGGTGCGACCCTGCTTCGTTCAATATTCAGTAACCTGTTAATTTCTGTTACTTTGGGTTTGAGCTTTTGTAATTCCATTTCATATCTGTACTTCTCACTCAGGTCTTTACCAACTGCTAACAATCCAACTACTTTATGATGATTGAAGATAGTATTACAACTTAACTCAAGTGGAAATATCTTTCCGTACTTTGTTAGAAGATGAATCTTGAACTTTATTGGTTTCTTCTCGGTTAGAACTTTACTTAAGGAGATATTAATTAACGAAGTATCTTCTTTACTGACAAAATCTAAAAAATATTTCCCTTTCATTTCATCCGGAGAATATTCCAAATAATTTTTTGACGCTTCGTTTATGAGTACAATTTTACCCGCTTCATCAAGAATGAATATCAGGTCAGGAGATGTTTTTATGAGGAGATTGAATCTGTTTTCCCATTCATCAATTAGCCTCTTGCCCTTTGCTGAAACAATCCCATCTTCACCAGGAATAATTTCTTTTTCAGTTTGCAACTCAATCCATGTTTTGACTTGATGACTTAGTATGGAGAGAATTGGAATAATCCTGTTTTTAGATTCCTCACGGAATTCGTCAACATTATCTGAAAAAAGCAGGATATAAACGAATTGATTTCTTTCAGAGAAAAAAATAAGATCTTTAATAAAGAAGGAAGATGAAAATCTTTCTTTTAAAAAAGTCAGGACAGATGGAAGACTGGCAACTTTTTCAGTATCAATACCGCCAGCTTTAAACAATTTAAATAACAAATCATTTAAAGAAGTGAAATCCTCCTGCTTCCCTCCCCAGATATTTAATATACCGTAACCCTGATCGCTAAGCTGAAGCAAGTATCCTTGCCTGCTTGCACTTATCTTGGAAATAATATGGAGTGTATTTTCAATTATCTCGTTCATAAATAGAATTTCAATTTCTCAAAAATATACAGATTTATCCTTAAAATTGCTTAAAAATGAAAATATTCGGATTATGATGAAAAATTTTTTAGAAATCTAATTGGCTTGGCGAGAATTTCTATTGACTCTGGAGGCTCTCATTTTGCAGAATTTCATAGTATTTCCTTATCAAATCCTCATAATCTCTGGAGTAACCCTCTTTAACAGCTTTGTTCAATTCGTCACGGATTTTATTTAATGAATTTGGAGAAGATAGGTCTAACTCAGGCGGAAGATTTCTGGAGACGTTTTCACCTGTTCGGGATTCTCTTTCCTTTTCATAATCTCTTTCATTGATTGATCTCTGTGCATCCAGAAGTTTACTGAGAATATTTTCCTGTTTCTGTATTAACTCATCATCCAACTTTTCACCTTGCATATCTGTGATTACTTCCTTCATCTTTCGTGATATTTCGTCCAGATCGGCAGGGAGTTTTGCTGATTGCCCGGATACTTTTGCCTCCTTGTTCAATTGTTCAAGTGATTTTTGAATTAACTGCTGCTGTTGTCCAAGTCTCTGCATTTCGAGCTGCTGCTGAGGAGTAAGTCCGCCTTGCTGCATCTGCTGTAATTTTTGTGTGAGATTGTTCAGATTCATTTGATCGCCGGACATCTGCTGCAATTGCTGCATAAGCGACATCATACCTCCCTGTCCGCTTCCTCCCTGCATCATAGATTCCATAGAGCTCTTCATCATCATTGCTGCCTCGTTCAGTGATTTCATTGCCTCACCCTGCTGATTTCCCGCAAGCATACCGTTCCTGTTTTTCATAGACTGAATAGAGCCTTCCATCTGTTTCTTAGCATCACCTAAGGATTTTCCCATCTCCGGAGTTATTGCAAATGTTTTCTGGGATAAATCAGACATCTGCTGCATTAAGTTGGTAAGATTATTTGAAAGATTATTTTCTTTCTGCGCTAACTCATCCAGCCTTGAAGAGTTTGGGTCGAGATTTTCTGATTCAAGTTTTAAATCCTCCTGCTGCTTTGATAAAGAAATAATGTTGTCAAGAATCTTCATCATATCAGTAAATGTCTGCATTTGATTCTGCTGCTGCATCGAATCCTTCATCTGCTGCATCATTTGTTTCATCTGCTTCATATTTTGTGAAAGCTGCTGCTGATTCTTCTGCGCTTTCTGCTTTTTATTCTGCTGGATATCCTGTGATGTCTGCTCTGATAATTGCTGGTTCTGCTGCTGTTCAAACTCTTCCATCAGCTCTTCCATTTCCTCCTGAGGCATATTAGGTATCTCACCCATTTTCTTTTCGAGGTCCTGCATTTCCTTTTTAAGCTTTTCCAGATCTTTTGTTATCTCATCCTGCTTCTTACTAAGATTTTCATTTTCTTTTTGGTTTGATGGATCACTTTGTTCAGTCTGCTCAAAAAGATTTTCCTGATTCGCAGTTAACTCTTCGGTTCGATTAAGCAGCTCATCCATTTTCTGCTCAATCTGAATACGTTTCAACAGGTTGAGAGTTCTTTCAATACTTTTCTTAAATCTTTCTTCATCCATTTTCATATTTTGAAGCTGCTCTTGTGTCATCTGCCTGTTCAAATCTTTTAACAGGTTTTGCATTCTCTCCATTGCTTTTTTCATCTCCTCGCTTGTCATTTCATCCATCAGCTTTTGCAGCTCAAGATATTTTTCCATCGTTTCTTTTGAGAGCAGATTATTTTCCTGAAGATTCTGCTTCATATCACCAAGCTGGTCGTTTATTTTGTCAACTTTATCCTGTAGCTCCTGGAATTTATC
>JALONF010000389.1 GCA_025455085.1 Ignavibacteriaceae bacterium | reverse complement strand
ATTGTCTATTATAATGGACAGGGATGAAAGCAAATGTATGCTGAAATCTTATCTCTTGATTCTTCTTGACTTCCAAAGATAGTTACCAAAAGCACCGACAAGACCGGTAACGATAATGTAAGGGATTTGAAAAATTTCTGCTACTAATAAAAAATTCATGTTAAGATCATTCAGAAGAATTCTTTTTCCCCTGTACAGAATCCTGAATTCAAAAATGATTTTTAATAGAAGTGAAATCAGAAATGAAAACAAAAATATTTCATCAAGGAAATATCCAAGAATTAGTTGTGCGATCAATCCAAGATAAAATACATAAATTAAAATCAGTTTGAGCACGAGACTTTTATCGCTGTAAAATAATCCTTTACTTGCCCATCGTTTTCTCTGCTGATAAAAATCTCCGATACTTTTATTAGCTGAAGTTTCAACAATTGCTCTTCTATCAATGCAAAACTTCACTTTAAAATCTGTATCTCTCGATATTTTCTGCATAAGCAGCTCATCATCGCCTGAAGATAAATTCATCTGATATCTGAATCCTCCGACTTCATCAAACACTTTTTTCCTGTAAGCTATGTTTGCAGCATTGCAAATTGTTGGATGACCGGAGCCAATTAATCCAGCACCGCTAAGAACTAATCCTGCAAACTCAAGTTTTTGAAAATTTGAGAATAGGGTTTTATCAGTTACAAATTCTACAGGACCTGAAACAAAACCTGTTACAGAATCGAATGTCTGAATAATCGTAATCAACCATTCCTCGTCGTGGACGCAATCTGCATCTGTTGTTACGATGATATTTCCTTTAGCATTTTCAATCCCATATCTGACTGCTCTTTTCTTATGAGCATTAACTGAAAAATCAGCAGGAACGGATATTACTTGGATATTTGGCTTTCTTATTTTACTTTTTAATAATTCGAGGGAATTATCTTCTGACGAATCGTTTACATAAATAACTTCATACTTTTCAATCGGATACAACTGAGATTCTATTGATTTAAGACTTTTTAAAATATTTTCAGATTCATTCCGGAATGGGATTATTACAGAGATGAATTCGTGTGGAATATTTTGATTATTGCCGAGTTGTAAATTTCCCAAACCTCTGAATATTCTATGCAGAAAAATGAGATAGTGAGCTAGAACTAATGAGAAAAATAGAAGCAGAAATAAGTTAAGTGGTGAATCAATTATCATTTTTTCTTAAGAACATCATTTGACTTAGAAAATAAACTGAAGCACCCTCCCTGATTCCAAGTTCCCCGAAAGAAATAGGTGGAATAATTGTTTTTGCAAACATTATTAAGTTCCCTGCCCAGAGATAATGAATAAAATCGAAGTGATTTGAAAATGCACTAACCAACAAGGCATATTGAATTAAGAAGCAGGAGTAAAATAAAAATGATATCACAAGCATTTTAAAAAAATAAGTTCTATCCAGACTCTCAAATATTCTCAATTTTTCTAGGAATGGTTTTAATTTAACTGATGTGCTTAGCTTTGAAAATAAAATACTGTTCCAGAATCTGTCACTGAGCAGCAGAATAATTAGCAGGTAGAAAAATGTAAAGATCAGAATGAAGAGAGATAAAACGATATAGATAGATACGTTGTAATAAAAATAAATAAAAAATAAACTCGAAATAGAACCAAGCGAAGCAACCATTAGCAGGGGAAAAAATTTATCAATTAGTGTAGCAACTGTAATCTGGACAAGCGATTTATCTCTGAATTCAATTCCTCGACCAAAATATTCCCCAATGCGCAGCGGCGTAATAATTCCCGCTGAGAATCCATAAAATAATGATCGAAATATTTTGAACTTATCATTTACCTCTAGCACTTCGGCACAGGTCAATCGCCATTTTGAGTATTGAAGAAAAATATTTACAATCCCTAAAAGTATTACAACTCCAATAATGGCAACGTTCGCTTCACTTAAAGCTAGAACAATTTTATTGTATTCAACCGAGCTGATTAGATAGTAAAGAATCCCTGCTGAAATAAGAATTTTAGCAGCAATTATGATCGTGCTCTTACTTAGAAATCGAAAACTAAAAGAACCAAAGGTTGTATTCTTATCAGTCATAAATATTCTATTGCTCTATCTCAAATATATTAACTTTTAATCCTTCAGTACAGTTTGTACACATGGAAACAGATTTCCGGCTAGAGAGCACTTGTTTTCTAAAGTTGATATACTTCTCTGATTTCCAGACATCTCCAAACGCTCTTCCATTAATAATTCCTATTTCATTTGATGCATCCTTGTCAAAGCAGCAAGGGACCACTCTTCCATCCCAGGTTATTACCGAAGTTCTCCACAAAGCAAAACAATGGTTTTTGATTTCATTTTTGATTTTAAAAGAATGATCATCAAGAGTATATCGTCGGTATTTTTTATTTGTTGGCAGAAATTTTACCGCATTCTCGTAAGATGAAATTTGCATTGTCTTAAAAACCAATTTATCAACACCAACATCCTTGCAGTATTTTCGCACATCATCTATCTGATGTTCATTCTGCTTCATAACAATAAATTGAAATTCAATAAAAGGATTTTTTAATCCGCGCTCCTTTTTGCGATTAATCAAAGATTTTAATCCTTTATCTGCCTGCTCAAATGTTCCTCCAACACGGTACATCTGATAACTTTCTTCATCAAGACCATCGACAGAAAATATAAGTTTATCTGGTGCATTATCAAGAACAAGGTCAACGTTATTCTCATTAACAAAATGCCCGTTAGTGCTAATTGATACATACATATTTTTTTCTTGAGCATAATTAATCATATCAGGAAGATTTTTATTTATATAGGGTTCTCCCTGAAAGAATAACTGAATGTAAAAACCAGTATCACTTATCTCGTCAATTAGTTTTTTGAAGTCATCTGTTTTCAGTAAGCCCAAAGGACGAGTTAATGTTCCCAATCCCGATGGACATTCAGGGCACTGCAGATTGCAATGATTTGTTGGTTCGATAGAATAAGATATCGGCATTCCCCAAATTATTGGTTTTCTAAGGAATTTCGACAACTGAAACGAACTTATTATTTTAATTGCATTTACAGCTCGGCTAAATGTGATATGTCGAAGGAGATTTATTTCCAATGAATCAAGTGAATTTTGTTAATCATTAAATTAAAAATAGGGAAAGGACTGCTAACCTGAAAGATTTCCCCTTTTAAAATACTTGTTAAAAACAGTATCTTTCGACCCAGATTCTCACCAATTCATTCACTGAGGAGCAGATGTACATTAATTTTAGTGATATACCGGGACATCAGAATCTTTTCCTGGATTATTTGTATGAATTTGAAAATGTCGCAGATTTTTTCGCGAGCGATTTCAGAAACAGGGAGAACTATCTTAAAATTTTTAAAAATATCACTGATAATAGAGGAACATTATCACCAAATGTTAGTGAATTAATCGCGCAACAGTATTCAATACTCAATCCCTCAAATACAACTTTTCAGAACATAAAAAAACTTGCAGATAAAAAAACTCTTGCAATAGTAACCGGACAGCAGCTTGGAATAGTTGGTGGACCACTTTATACCTTTTATAAAATCATTACTGCGATAAAGCTGAGCCGTTTCCTATCAGAGCGATATGACGACTATGACTTTGTACCTGTCTTCTGGCTTGAAGCTGATGACCACGATTTCAATGAAGTCAGGTCAATTAAATTAATCGATGAAGGAAATTCGCTTTTAACAATCGGTTACAAAGAGGAAATTGAAGAAGATGATCTTAAACAAAGTATTGGTTTGATTAAACTCGACCAATCCATAAATGACTTTTTTAATAAACTTAATACTAGCCTG
>JALONF010000388.1 GCA_025455085.1 Ignavibacteriaceae bacterium | reverse complement strand
TGATATGAAAATTTCCCCAGCAGGCACTGTTATCAACCACCAATCTTCCAATTGCTTTTTCTTTAACCCGATCGAATTCATTCACAAGCCAGTTGCGATGTTCCTCTTTTTGCAAATCAATTCCCCAGCTTTCATTTATCAAACTCAAAACTACAAGCGAAGGATGATTCCAATCTCTTTCAAGCATTCTGTCAATAGTTTCAGAACCGCGCTTCGCCGCATCTTCGTTAAAAACATCCCAATTTGGAACTTCATACCAAACAAGCAAACCAATTTCATCAGCAACTTTAAGATAAAGCGGATCGGGCACTTTGATGTGACAACGAAGCATATTCAGCCCCAGCTGTTTTGCTTTAAGCATTTCATCACGTAGATATTCTTCGGATGGTGTTGTGTAAATTGTTTCCGGATAAAAATCCTGATCAAGAGCAGCTATTAAATAAAATGGTCTTCCATTCAGATAAAGTTTATTGTCTTTTGCTTCGATACTTCTGAATCCAAAAGTTTCGGTTATTATACTTTCACCAAATTTAATTTCAACTTTATATAATGCGGGATTATCAAAGCTCCAAAGTTGTGGACTGGAAATTTCTTCATTCAGGAAGAACTCGTTTTCTTTTAAAGTAACACTCTCTTGCTTACTCAGGATTTCATTTCCTGATGGATCATATATTTTGATTTCTATTTTTATTTGATCATTATCCGATTTATTTACGATACCCCAAAATGAAATTCTTCCATCAATCGTCGGGCCGATGTGAACTCTTTTTATGTATTGTTCAGGTTTAATTAAAATGGAGACATTCTGCCAGATACCACTCGTTTGAACATACCAGGTCTGCTTTCCGTGTGGAATATGATAATAACCAATTCCTTCCGTCGGTGTCTGTTCATTCAGCGGATCAAGAACACGAAGTACGATTTCGTTATCTCCGGATTTTAAATATTTAGTAATATCAAATTCAAATGGCGTATATCCCCCCTCATTTTCACCAACAAATTGATTGTTGATAAATAGCCGAGACAAATAATCAACCGCATCAAATTTTATGATGTATAGTTTATTGGGATCGATTTCATTTAGCAGAAAAGTTTTTTTATACCAGCAGACTCCCTGATAATCTCTCAAATCTTCAAACTGTGCCTGCCAGGAAAGCGGAACAGCAGCTTTTCTCCACTCCGCATTTTGCAAAGATTCAATCTTCATTTCTCGCTGAGGATCAGTTGCAAAATCCCAATCGCCGTTTAACGAAATTATCTGGGGATATGTTGATTGAATCAGAATCAATGTTAAAAATATTTGAGTTCTGAGATTAAGCATTAATCTTTAATGAATTAATTATTTTAATTTCCTCATCTCTTCTTGCATACCCAGCCGAATGTCGTTTGTGTTCATTCAGGAACCAGTCGATTGTGGTTTTCATGTAATCATCAAAAGGTGTTGTTATATAACCGATATGTTCCATTATTTTTTGCAAACTGAAAACTGTATCTCTTCTTGTATTAAAAGTGAACACATCACCTTCGGGAGAGTAACTTATCTCAAGGTTATCAAATTCCCGCTGATCTAAATAATATATTTCAGTTGATTTATTGAGAAGTTTCATTAATCGTGATAGATAATCGTTCAATGTGAAGGCCTCATCACCAGCAATATTATAAGCCTCCCCAATTGATTTATCAGTCTCAATCACTTTACAGAAAGCATCAGCAGTATCTTCTATATAAACCTGCTGGAACCTGAAGTTTCCATCACCAGGGACGAGTAAAGGATGTTCGTCAAGAATTCTTTCTATCCAGAACCAGTCTCTTCGTGCAGGATCTTTTGGTCCGCTTACATAAGTCGGTCGAAGCATACTTACAGGAAAACTTTTTTCATCATGATTTTTCCAGAGAACATTTTCACATTTTATTTTATTAATTCCGTAGTCCCAGCCAAATGGACTTCTTTTAAATTCTTTCATCAATGGGAGATTTATCTGATCTTCTGTAACAGGCAGTTTCACTTCTTTTGCAAGCATATAAACAGAAATTGTACTGCTGTGAATGAATCTGCCTATTTTATTTTTGAAAGCATCAATTGTAATCCTAGAGTCTTTCTCATCATAAGCGATCATATCATATACTACATCAAACTTTTGCTTTGCTCCTAATTCTGATAAAATTTTTGTATCATTTCGATCACCGAACGCAAAACTTAAATTCGGATGATTTGGCAATTCGTTTTTAGTTTTACCCCGATTGAGCAGAGTAAGCTTATGGCCTTTCGATAAAAGTTTCTCAACTAATTTGCTGCTTATAAATCCTGTCCCACCGATTATCAGTATATTCATTACTATTTGAGCATCATCATTTTTTTTACCGTTGAATGTCCATCATAATTTAATCTGTAGAAATACACGCCACTGGATAATTCATTTCCATTAAATGTAACTATATGTTTACCTGATGACTGGATTTCGTTTACAATTGTTTGAACATTCCCTCCAAGTATATCATAAACGATTAACTCAACTTTTCCTTCAGATGGAATTGAATACGAAATGTTTGTAATCGGGTTAAACGGATTAGGAAAATTTTGCTCAAGAACAAATTCATCTGGAATATTATTTTGAGCCAAC
>JALONF010000060.1 GCA_025455085.1 Ignavibacteriaceae bacterium | reverse complement strand
TCGCGGAAGATTAAATAGTAAATATTTTCGATGTCACACTGAGCTTGTCGAAGTGTGTCGATTGTCTTATGAAGGACTATTTTGTTTACATACTTAAGTGTTCAGATGAAAGCTATTATACTGGAGTTACAAATAATTTAGAACGTCGTATAAATGAACATAAATCAGGATTTATTAAGGGTTATACAAGTAATAGAATACCTGTCACACTAGTATTCTCTACCAGATTCGCAGATATAAATGAAGCGATTAGATTTGAAAAGCAAATAAAAGGATGGAGTAGAAAAAAGAAGGAAGCGCTTATCAACTCTGATTTTGAATTATTAAAGAAACTTTCTAAAACAAAAACTCAAAAATAACCGTCATCCTTCGTCAGGCTCAGGATGACAATAGCGACTTAAATTTTTACTGTCACACTCAGCTTAACGAAGTGTAATACTATCACCCAAAACTCCTATCTTTGCAATAATATTTTTCATCTTCAATTTAAGGAGCGCTAATGAAACTGGTTTTCTTTTTACTGTTATTTATATCCATCACTTACTCTCAAATAAACTATGATGATTACTTCGAAGACAAAACTCTTCGTCTCGATTATTTTCATTCAGGTGATAAAGCAAATGATTTTTATTCTTTTGATGAATTAATTGAAGAACCTTACTGGGGCGGATCAAAAGTAAATCTTATTGACAAATTCAGTTACGGTAAGTACAAGTTTGAAGTTTATGATGCAGCTTCAAATACAATGATTTATTCAAGAGGGTATTCAACTTTATTCAATGAATGGCAGACAACCGAAGAAGCGAAACATACGACAAGAACATTCAGCGAGACAGTAACATTTCCATTTCCTAAAAAACCTGTTATCATAAAATTCTACGGAGCGAACAAGAAGAATGAATGGTTAAAAAAGTTTGAGTATCCCGTTGATCCCGAAAATTATTTTATTAAACCTGAAAGAGCGGCTGAATTTGAAAAGTTTGAAGTTTTGAATTCAGGTGATCCAGCGATGAAGGTGGATATCGTTATTATCCCTGAAGGTTACACAAAAGATGAAATGAATTTATTTAAAGAAGACTGCGAAAAGTTTGCTGGTTATCTATTTAACTCATCTCCTTTCAGAGAGAATAAAAATAAATTTAATATCTGGGGTATCGAAGCTCCCTCTGTTGAATCGGGAACTGACATTCCAAAAGAAAATATTTGGAAGAAGACTTTGGTCAATTCAAATTTTTACACCTTTGAGACTGAAAGATATTTGATGACCACTGATAATAAAACGTTACGAAATGTTGCATCAAATGCACCGTACGATCAAATTTATATTTTAGCTAACTCCAGTAAGTACGGCGGCGGAGCAATTTATAATCATTACTCTATATCCGTAACAAAAGATAAAAATTTTGAATTTATCATCACTCATGAGTTTGGTCACGGCTTTGCATCACTGGCCGATGAATACTGGACATCTGATGTAGCTTACCAGGATTTTTATTCGCTTGATGTTGAACCTTCTGATCCAAATCTCACAACATTGGTTGACTTTGATTCTAAATGGAAGGATCTTGTTGAAGATGGAATACCAATTCCGACTCCCAATACAGATGGGTTTAAAGAAAAAGTCGGTGCTTTTGAAGGCGGGGGTTATGTGGAAAAAGGAATATATCGACCAATGTATGATTGCTCAATGAGGTCAATTAAAATTGATGGTTTCTGTCCTGTTTGCAAAAGAGCAATTCAGCAAATGATAGATTTTTATGCGGAATAAAATATGCCAATAGACCAGAAAAAATTACATAGACTTGTTGAGTCCATCGCTTCGGGCAAATTCAAGAACGAAGAGGAGATGCTTATTACAACCATTAATGAAATTGTTGGGAATGAGGCAATCGATGTTACTGGTGGTAGAATCTGGAAACTGAATACTCAAACCGAAACATATCAACTCCTTTATCAGACTGGAAAAATCGGCAAGATTGATATAGCATTTCAGATTGATATTCACAGATATCCATTACTTGATTTAATTGCCAAGCAGAGAACAATTCTCGGCAAAGAGACAATCAGTGCACTTCGAAAAAAAGGAATATTCAAATATTCAGCTTCAGGTGTTGGCGGTCGAAAAAAAATTAAAGATAAATTGTACTACGATTACCTTCTCGCGTTGAATAGCCACAAAATTGATGAAGACTTCAGAATAAATTTGAATATCATAGCTACAGCTATAACTTCACAGATTAAACAAAGAAGATCCGCTGATAGCGTCAATTATCTTAAGGCAGACATTGATAAAGCACGGCAACTACAAAAAAGTATTTTGCCTGAGCATGAATTTAAATTTCATGATTACGATCTTTATGGATTAACCAATCCTGCAGATATTGTCGGCGGAGATTTTTTCGATTACCTTGAACATGGTGAAGAACAGGATAGATTAGGAGTAACTATCGGAGATGCTGCAAGTAAAGGAGTTGGCGCTGCTGCAGAAGCAATGTACATAGCTGGTGCGCTGCGAATGGCGAGCGGATTTGAAATTAAAATTGTTGCTTTGATGAGAAGATTAAATCAGCTTGTTAACAGAATTTTTGAGGATGATAAATTCGCCTCACTTTTTTATGGAGAATTGTCAACTCACAACTCAGGCTTGTTTCTTTATGCGAACGCCGGGCATAATCCGCCAATATTTATTAAAGCTAAAACTGAAGAAGCAGAATTTCTTCAGCCAACAGGACCTGTACTCGGGCCTGCGCCAAATGCTAAATATCACATTGAAAGCATAAATTTTTCAAAAGGAGATGTGCTTCTTTTATATTCAGATGGAATTACTGAATCAGCAGATGAAAATTTTGAGCCTTATGGTGATGAAAAGCTCTTATCAAAATTAAAATCGTTAGTAAAGTTGGCACCCAAGGAAATTGCTCTTGGAATTTTAGATGATGTTATCAAGTTTTCAAAGAATGGAAAATATTCTGATGATATGACTTTGGTTGTCATAAAAAAAATGAAATAGAGATAAACAAATAATGTGGTGTGAAGTATGCTCCAATCTATAAACCCAGCCAATCTGCAAATTATAAAAACCTATCCCCGGATGTTACCTTCTGAAGTGAACGAAATTATTGATTTAACTAATAATGCTTTTAAAAAGTGGAAACAAACATCGTTTATAGATAGATCAAGACTGATGATGAACGCTTCTAATATTTTAAGAGTTAAGAAAGAAGAATATTCCAAGCTTATGACCCTTGAGATGGGCAAGCCGATAGCTCAATCAAGAGCAGAAGTTGAAAAATGTGCCTGGGTTTGTGAATATTATGCAGAAAATGCGGAAAAGTTTCTTGGTGACGAATTGATTTCAACAGATGCTTCAAAAAGTTTTGTTTCGTTTCAACCTCTGGGAATAGTGCTGGCAGTAATGCCATGGAATTTTCCATTCTGGCAGGTATTCAGATTTGCTGCACCTGGATTGATGGCAGGTAATGCCGGGATATTAAAACACGCCTCAAATGTTTCAGGCTGTGCACTTGCAATCGAGGAAGTATTTCGTGAAGCTGGATTTCCTGAAAATCTTTTCAGTACAATTTTGGTCCCTTCATCACAAATGGAAGAGGTGATAAAAAATGAAAAAATTAAAGCAGTTACTTTAACTGGAAGTGTGCCTGCTGGCAAAGCTGTTGCAAAAACTGCCGGATCGGTTTTGAAAAAAACTGTAATGGAATTAGGAGGAAGTGATCCTTATCTTATTCTTGAAGATGCTGATCTGGAGATGGCTTCTGATACTTGTGTAACCGCAAGATTAATTAATGGGGGTCAAAGTTGTATTGCTGCTAAAAGATTTATTGTGGTTGAAAAAGTTTATGATTCTTTTGAGAAACTTTATCTCGAAAAAATGAAATCAAAGAAAATGGGGGATCCCTTTGATGAAGCAAACCATATTGGTCCACAGGCAAGCGTTCCATTAAGAGATGAGCTGCATCTGCAAGTTGAAAAAAGCATTGAGCTTGGTGCTAAACTTCTTCTTGGTGGAAAAATCCCTGAAATGAGAGGCGCCTGGTATCCTCCGACAGTTCTTACAAATGTGAAGAAAGGTATGCCTGCTTACGATGAAGAACTATTTGGTCCTGTAGCTGCTTTGATTAAGGCAAAGGATGAGGCAGAGGCAATTGAAATAGCTAATGATTCTATTTTTGGTCTTGGTGCTGCTGTATTCACAAAAGATGTTAATCGGGGTGAAAAAATTGCAAAAGAAAAAATAGAGGCGGGCTGTTGTTTTGTGAATGCGTTTGTTAAATCTGATCCAAGATTGCCATTTGGCGGAATTAAAGAATCTGGTTACGGCAGGGAACTTTCATCATTTGGAATAAGAGAATTCGTTAATATCAAATCTGTTTTTGTAAAATAATCAATCATCTTTCATCGGGGCAAGTTCACTGATCAACTTCTTTATCTTAGCTCTTGAGAATGGTTTTGACAGATAATGTGTGCATCCTGCCTGGATAAATTCTTCACGGTCACCTCTCATTGCAAAACCTGTTATGGCTACGATGGGGATGTTCTTATAGCTCTCCATCTTTTTGATTTCTTTTGTTGTTTCAACCCCACTCATTCCTTGACCGAGATTAATATCCATAAGGATTATATCATACTTATTCTCATTAACCATTCTGAAGGCTTTCTCGCCGTTCTCGACAAAGTCTGCGTCGCACATATCCTTTACAAACAATTTAATAATATCTCTGCTTGACTCATCGTTATCTACAACAAGTATTCTTGGTTTAATTCTCCTAATTAATATTTTTTCTATAATTGTGTCATCCTCAACTTTAGTAACCTTCTGTACTTTAAGCTGTTGATAATCTTTCAGTAGAGGGAATAAAACTGTAAAGGTTGAACCTGAACCAACTGTACTTTTAACCAAAATCTGACCGTTCATCATTTCTACAAAGTTCTTTGTAATGGTTAAACCTAATCCTGTTCCTTCAAAGTGGCGATTAAATCCTTCACTGACCTGTCTGAATTCCTGAAATATCAATCCAAGACTCTCTTCTGGAATTCCAATACCTGTATCCTTAACTCTTACCCGAACATAGGATTTTGAATCTTCAAGAATTGAATCTACTGAAATACTAACTCCGCCGGTGTAAGTATATTTCAAAGCATTGTTTACAAGATTGTTAATTATTTGTCTGAAGATCTGTTCATCAACCTTAGCGAATAAGTTATGATCAATGATTTCTGTTTCCAGGAAAAGATTTTTTCTCTCAGCAACTGCTTCAAAGAGAAGAATTTGAGACTCAACCAGCTCCGGTATTCGGTTTGGGGCGAGATTTATATCAACTTTTTTCGCTTCAATTCTTGAAAGGTCGAGCAATAAATTAAGCGTGTCCATCAGTCTGCCGGCACTTACCAAAATTCTATCAGCCATTTCTGAGGTTTCTTTTTCTTTTAGCTTATCTTTTAAAAGCTCAGCAAATCCAAGTATCCCTACCAACGGGGTTCTTAGTTCGTGGCTCATATTAGCCAGGAAATTGGATTTGACTCTATTTAACTCCTCCGCTTTTTCTTTAGCCTCACGAAGCTGCGTTTCAGCATTTTTTCTGCTTGTAATATCTCTTAGTGTTACCAGGATATACTTATTGTTCGAAATTATTATATTAATACCAAGGCTTTCTACCCACAGTTCTTCATTAAGAATAGTTTTAACTATGTACTCATCGACAAACGGCGCCGGATTTTTTCTTAACCGAACAAGAGCATCTGATACTTTTGGAATAAAATGCGGATGAAGAAATTCAAATACTTTTTTCCCAATACCTTGGGCAGGATTTTCCATACCAACCAGGCGAGCAGCACTGTTGTTTGCGAATATAATTTCACCCTTCCAATCAATAATCAGGGCGGCTTCGATCATATTATCAATCAGAGATCGGAAACGTTCTTCACTTTCTTTTAAAGCTTCCTCAGATTTTTTTCGCTCGGTTATATCCCTTACTATTGCCTGAATGAGTACATTATTGCTGAGTACTATTCTGCTCAAATTCACTTCGGCATCAAACAATTCTCCATTTAACTTTTTATGCTTCCATTCAAATCTTTGAGGAATTCCATCCATCGCAGCAATTATTTTTTCAAGTGAACTTTCTTTTGAAGATCGTCCGTCAGTTTGTTTTTCGGGTGAAAATTCATACGGTGGTTTACCAACTATATCCTCCGCTTTACATTCAAACATTTCAAGCGTTTTATGATTGCAGTCAATAAAGATTTCTGAGTCCATTAAAAAAATTGCATCGTTAGCCAGCTCGAACAAAGATTTGAATTTCAATTCACTTTTTTCAAGTTCTTCGAAGGCTTTTCTTTTTTCAGTTATATCTGAAAAAAATGCAGCTATTTTATTGGGTTCAATCTGTATCGCGGAAACATCAAATGCCCCCCTGACACGATTATCTTCATATTCCACGAGTTTATTATCAAAATGGTTACCATGCTTTGCAATGTTTTTATAGATATCAGGTATGTCTGTAAGAATAAGACTTGGAAATGCCTCTTCAATTTTTTTATTGATGAGATGTGAGTGATTTATTCTTAGAATTTTATCTGCCGCGGGATTGTAACCTGAAAAAATAAGCTCTCCGCTTTCATTCAGATCATATATATGAACTCCGTATGGGGAAGCATCAAATATATTTTTAATCTTTTTCGTACTATCAATAATTGATTTTTCAGCTTCCTTTAGCTTGCTAATGTTGTCACAGACAATAAGCACTTCAGGGCTTTTTCCATTTGACGGAATTGTGCAAGCCTTTTCCTTTACCCAGATAAGTTCACCGTTCTTCCTGACTTTCCTGATCTCCCAGTTGAACATTTTGCCCGGGTTATTGACACATTTAAGAATCTGCTCATTAACAATTTTCCTATCTTCTTTCAGAAAAACTTTATTAACAGACTTACCAAGTAATTCTTCAACCTTATAGCCAAGCTCTCCGGCACCAAGTAAATTTACTTCCTTTATAATACCTTTTCTATCAATTATGAATATCATCAGGGGATTATTATCAAATAATGATTTCAACTTATGTCTGATTCTTTGCAATTCATCATTTGTATTTTCTATTAGAGGTGATTTAATTTTTTTCTCAAACTTACATTCTAATAGCTTTCGATTTTTCACTTTAACTTTGACCACATCAGCACTCATTTTGTGAATTGTGCCATTATTACTGAGCAGTTCAAGAGAATGTATATGAAAAGTTTTTTTTGCGGAATTATTGATAATTTTTTTTACCTGGTTCTTGGAGACTCCAGTTGGGAAAATATCAGTAAGATATCTCTCTTTTTGTGTATTAATCAGATTCTTAAAATATTTTCGAGCAGCGCTATTGGCGTCAATTATTTTTAAGTCTTGCCCATCAATAATAATCTTTATATCAGGTGACTCTTCGAAGAAATGATGTTGGTGCGTGCGCATACCAGCTTCAGATAAGGATATTAATATTTAGAATACTATTCAACTGACTTATCAATTATTTACTTCTTTTTAATATGCAGATAAGGGTTCTTAATAAGAAATGAGATAAAATTGCTAATTTTGTGCCAATGTTTAATTACAAACTAACTATCCAATACGAAGGGACAGACTACGCTGGCTGGCAAATTCAGGAGAATGCACTTACTATCCAGGAAGTAATTAGCAATTCAATTAAGCAATTATTACAAGAGGAAATTAGCCTGATCGGGGCAGGTAGAACGGATGCTGGCGTTCATGCTTTGGGGCAGGTTGCAAATTTCAATTCAAATCAGCAATTAGATTTGTCTAAGTTCAAGTATTCCCTTAATGCAGTACTTCCAAAAGATATCTCAATCACTAATTTCGAAATTGCAAATAATGATTTTCATTCCAGGTTCAGTGCAAAGAGAAGATCTTACATTTATTTAATCTCAAATCAAAAGTCACCGTTCTTTGATAGATATACATATACATATTTCTCAAATTTAAAGACTGAGAAGCTAAATGATTTCTCATCGATAATCATTGGGGTCAAGGACTTTACTTCTTTTAGTAAAATCAATATTGAAGTTCAAAATAAAATTTGTGAAATTTACGAGGCAAGGTGGCGCAGTCAAAAAAACTTGCTTATTTTTTACATCGAAGCTAACAGATTTTTATACGGGATGGTCAGAGCAATAGTTGGCTCATTGTTAAAGGCATACAATTCAGAAGATGGCAAAAGTTATCTAGAGAATGTCATTCTTAAAAAAGAGCGAAGTGCTGCTGCTGATGCAGTCCCGGCTAAAGGTCTTTTTTTATACAAAGTGAAATATTGATATGATCTCCATTCACAACAAAAATGTATTGATAACCGGTGGTTCACGTGGAATCGGCAAAGCCTGCGTAGAATTATTTCTGAAAGCTGGTGCAAATGTTGCCTTCACATTTCAATCAGCAAAAAATGAAGCTGATCAGGTGATTGCTGATTATACCGGTTCATTAAAGCTGAAACATTATAAGTTGAATCTTGCTAATACAAATGAAATTGAAAAAGTAATTGGGATTATTCTAAACGACTTTCGAAATATAGATGTGCTTGTTAACAATGCCGGCATCTGGAAAGAAGCAGCTATTGATCAAATGACTATCGATGAATGGAATGAAATGTTGAATATAAATCTTACCAGTACATATCTGATTACAAAACTGCTTGTGCCCGGAATGAAAAAAAATAAATTTGGTAGAATCATCAATATTGCATCAACAGCAGGACAAAGAGGTGAAGCTTTTCATTCTCATTATGCTGCTTCCAAAGGCGGAATGATATCACTAACAAAATCTCTTGCTTCGGAACTTGGACAGCATAACATCACTGTTAACTGTGTTGCCCCCGGCTGGGTATTTACAGATATGACAACTGATTCTTTAGCTGACGAAAAAATATTTCAGAAAGTTTTAGGAGATATTCCATTGAATAAAGTTGCTCAGCCGGAAGAAATTGCCGGACCGGTTGTTTTTCTTGCTTC
>JALONF010000387.1 GCA_025455085.1 Ignavibacteriaceae bacterium | reverse complement strand
GTGAGCGGGATAAATATAGTTTTAGTCGTTGGTATTAAAGCGCTCGATGTTATGGAAGCAATGGGAAAAAGAGACAGAACAGTATTTGCATACCAGGAAATTCAGTTGGGAACAGGACACGCCGTTCAGGTTGCTTTGGCTAAATTAGAATATATTCCTTATGATGCAGTAGTTTATATTCTTCCCGGCGATATGGGATTGATTGATGCCGAAACAATTCAAAAATTCCGTGCTGAATTCTTAAAGTCAGGCACTGATATGATAGTGCTTACCGGATTATATGATGGTAACATAGAAGATAATTATTACGGAAGAATTGTCAGAGCGAATGATGAATCACAAAATGTAATTCAAATTATGGAACACAAGGATATAAATGCATTATCGGCAAATGAGCCATACCTTGTTGAGTATAAAAGGAAAGAATTTACGTTTACTAAAGAAGAACTTCTGAAAAACAATGAATACAATTCGGGTGTTTTTGCTTTTAGATACGGCAAGCTTAAGGAAACAATCAGTGCACTGAAAAGTGAGAACGTGCAGAATGAAATTTATTTGACTGATTTGATTGATATTTTCAACAAGAAAGGATATTCTGTTTCTGCTATGCCGGCAGAAAAAAATTATGTGGTAATGGGATTTAATACCCAGGAGGTATTGCAGGAGATGAATGAAATTGCCAGGAAAGTTTACGGTGAAAACTAAATTGTATAAACTGGAAAAAGGTGAGAAATAAATAATTATATAACCATCAAAAATCAGTTTTCCATTTAACAAAAAAGCTCTTCAACCGAAGAGCTTTTCCTTTTGATAAAATATTTTTTCCTGAATTACTTAGCCGCAGGTTTATCAGTCTGTAATTTGTTCAGATGACGTGTTATCAGCGCTTTTTTTCTTGAAGCTGTATTCTGTTTAATTAAACCTTTAATGGTTCCTTTATCGAGAACGCTTACTGCTTCTTTGTAAAGTTTTTCTGCTTCTTCTTTAGTGGTTGTAGCTAAAACTTTCTTAACGCTAGACTTTATCCGTGTTGCTCCCTGCTGATTAATTACTCTTTTTCTATCGTTAGTTCTTATTCTTTTCTTTGCCGATTTATGAGTTGCCATTAAGTGTAAATCCTTCTTTTTTAACTATTTATAATTTCTTGTGGTCAAAATTTGAGTGCCAAATATAGGCTATATGGGGTTTGAAATCAACCTTTGTGAGGGTAACTTTTGAAGGTAATTTCCTTCAAATTTAATAAAATAAAATTGTCACACTGAGCGAAGTCGAAGTGTGACCGTCAGTCTTCGACTCCGCTCAGACTGACTCTTGTTTTCAGTTATGCTCAAAATCAACGAAATATATCATTCAATTCAAGGTGAAAGCACAAGTGCAGGTCGACCTTGTGTTTTTGTCCGACTGACTTACTGCAATCTTCGCTGCACTTACTGCGACACCGAGTATGCTTTTTATGATGGCAAAGATTTGTCTGTTGAGCAGGTTATTGACGAGATAGATAAATATAATTGCAAGCTCGTAGAAATAACCGGCGGAGAACCTCTCGTTCAAATGGATGAATGTCTTGAGTTGATGAAACGTCTCTGTGAACTCGGTTATGAAGTGATGATTGAAACAGGCGGAAGTTTCCCGATAGAAGATATTGATCATCGTGTGAAAATCATCATGGATCTAAAATGTCCATCAAGCGGAATGGAGAATAAGAATCTCTATGAAAATATAAATTACTTGCATGCAAAAGATGAAATCAAGTTTGTAATCGGAAATCGCGAAGATTATGAGTGGTCGGTTGACTTAATTAGAAAATATAATCTCTGGAAGAAGTGCATAATACTATTCTCAGTCGTTTTTGGTAAACTTGAACCGGTTGAACTCGTAAACTGGATTTTAGAAGATAAGCTCAATGTAAGATTTCAGCTTCAGATGCATAAGTACATCTGGCATCCTCAAACAAAAGGAGTTTGAATTATCTCAAAATTGTCATTCTGAATGAAGCGAAGCGCAATGAAGAATCTCCTATTTTATAGCTTGAGACTCTTCGCTTCGCTCAGAGTGACAGTTCTTTTTAATAAATAAATGATTTAAATAACAAGAAAAATTAATATGAAAATAGCAAAAGAATTCAGATGGGAAATGGGGCATAGGCTTCCCGAACATTTTGGGCAGTGTAAAAATATTCACGGGCATTCATACAAAATGATTGTTGAGTTTGACGGTGAACTTGATAAGCAGGGGATGATAATCGATTACTACGATGTTGAAAAGATCATTAATCCAATAATTGAAAAGCTTGATCACGCTTTTATGGTGAATAAAGATGATAAAATTGTTCTTGAGTTTTTAAAGAAGATGAATTCAAAAAAAGTTGTAGTGGATTTTCAATCGACAGCGGAAAATATATGTCTTTACCTGCTTAATGAAATTGAGAAAGCACCATTGCCGGAAAATGTAAATGAAATAAAAGTCCGTGTGTATGAAACATCTCACGATTACGCTGAAGAAAAGCTGACATTAAGATGATCATTTCTTAATACACTCTCCTATGACAACCACAGCAGTAATTATTTTTGTCATCACTTTTCTCGGGATAATTTACACCCGCCTTCCAAAAGTAAATATTGATCGTCCTTCGGCAGC
>JALONF010000386.1 GCA_025455085.1 Ignavibacteriaceae bacterium | reverse complement strand
ACAGGGAATGCTTTCACCACTCATTGCTGCAATATTAATGCCTCTCAGCTCAATCTCGGTTGTGCTGTTTGCAACCATTTCGACTAATTTGCTGGCAAAAAGAAGAGGTCTGCTATCTCAGTGATCGTATTATTAATTGGAATAAGTTTATTGGTTGCACTTGGATTTCTGATTGCATTCATTATCGCGGTAAAAAAAGGTCAATATAAAGATACACATACACCTGCCATAAGAGTTTTATTTGATAACGAAACTGAAGAAAAAAAGAAAGAAGAAAATAATTCTGGGTCTAAATAGAGGAGTAGTTTATGGAATTGGAAAAATTCAGTTATGATAATGAGATAGTCCGCAAATTTACACTGGCCACTGTTATTTGGGGATTGGTTGGAATGCTTGTCGGAATATTGATCGCAACTCAACTTTTTGTTCCGGCATTAAATTTTAACATACCATTTTTAACCTTCGGAAGAATAAGACCACTTCATACAAATGCTGTTATCTTCGCGTTTGTAGGCAATGCAATTTTTATGGGGATATATTATTCTTTGCAAAGATTATGTAAAGCAAGAATGTTCAGCGATATGTTGAGCAACATTCATTTCTGGGGATGGCAGTTAATCATTGTTGCTGCAGCAATAACTCTTCCGATGGGAATAACAACAAGCAAAGAATATGCAGAGCTTGAATGGCCAATTGATATTGCAATTGCTCTGGTCTGGATTGCTTTCGGTCTCAATATGTTTGGAACGATTATTAAAAGACGCGAGAAGCATATGTATGTTGCAATCTGGTTTTACATCGCAACCTGGGTTACGGTCACAGTTCTTCACGTTGTAAATTCTATTGAAGTCCCGGTTACCTTTCTAAAAAGTTATCCAATTTACGCAGGTGTTCAGGATGCACTTGTTCAATGGTGGTATGGACATAACGCAGTAGCATTCTTTTTAACTACTCCTTATCTCGGTTTGATGTATTACTTCTTGCCAAAAGCTGCGAACAGACCTGTTTACTCCTACAAACTTTCAATAGTGCACTTCTGGACATTAGTTTTTCTTTATATCTGGGCGGGACCTCATCATCTTTTATATTCTGCATTACCGGATTGGGCACAATCACTCGGAACAGTTTTTTCAATTATGCTGATTGCTCCTTCATGGGGAGGAATGATAAACGGTTTGCTCACACTTCGCGGTGCCTGGGATAGAGTAAGAGAAAGTCCTATTCTAAAATTTATGGTTGTTGCCGTAACGGCTTATGGTATGTCTACATTTGAAGGCCCGATGCTATCACTTAAAAATGTAAATGCAATAGCCCATTTTACTGATTGGATCATTGCACACGTTCACGTTGGCGCACTTGGCTGGAATGGTTTTTTAACTTTTGGAATTTTGTATTGGTTAGTTCCGAAACTCTGGAAGACAAATTTATATTCTAAGAAACTTGCCAACTTCCATTTCTGGATTGGTTTCCTTGGTATAGTTTTTTATGCTCTATCAATGTGGTTCTCAGGAATTACTCAATCGTTGATGTGGAAACAATTTACTCCACTGGGAGTTTTACAATATCCTAATTTCCTTGAGACTGTATTACAGATCGTTCCGATGTATATAATTCGAATGATTGGCGGTACTTTGTATTTTGTTGGAGTAATTGTGATGGTTTATAACCTTGTGAAAACAGCAAAGCAAGGATCATTCGCAAAAGAAGAACCTGCAGAAGCACCTGCTCTCGAAAAGTTCAAAGATCCGCTTAAGCGTGGAGTAATTCATCGCTGGCTGGAGGGAAAGCCTGCAATATTTCTTGTGCTGACTCTGTTTGTCGTTCTTCTTGCATCAGTTTTTGAATTTGTTCCAATGTTCCTGGTTAAATCAAATGTTCCAACAATTGCCTCAGTAAGACCATATACTCCGCTCGAACTTCAGGGAAGAGATATTTATATCCGTGAAGGCTGCAATAACTGTCACTCACAATTGGTTCGTCCTTTCAGGAGTGAAACAGAAAGATATGGTGAATACTCAAAAGCAGGTGAGTATGTTTACGATCATCCATTCTTGTGGGGATCAAAACGAACCGGACCTGATCTTCATCGCATCGGAGGAAAGTATCCAAACCTCTGGCATTATCTGCATATGGAAAATCCATCAAGTATGTCGCCGGGATCTTTAATGCCATCTTATCCGTGGCTTCATTCTAACGATTTGGATATTTCTGCAACTGAATCAAAAATTAACGCAATGAGGAGTGTTGGTGTTCCGTATCCGGAAGGTTTTGAAAAAGTTGCAAATGATGATTTGCTTGCTCAGGCTGAAAAGATTGCTATGGATCTTCAAAATGCCGGTGCACCTGCTGAACCAAATAAGGAAATAATTGCTTTGATAGCTTATCTGCAAAGACTGGGTACTGATATAAAAGCATCCGGACAGGCAGGTAAGTAATATGTTTAAGGAAGTATTACAGTCCATTGAAGGAATTGAATTTTATACAATCGTTTCGATGATAATTCTCATTCTATTTTTTATCGGGATATTAATCTGGCTATTCAAAGTTGATAAAAAATATATTAAGCATATGAGTGAACTGCCGCTTAAAGAAGATAACAATCAAGTTTCAAATTATTTGGGTGAATCAAAATGAAGCC
>JALONF010000059.1 GCA_025455085.1 Ignavibacteriaceae bacterium | reverse complement strand
TTTGAAACACGCTACTTACTCGGCTCAGAAAAAATTTATAACCAGTGGAACGAAGAGCTGTTAAGAACCCTGAACGAGGACACCAAGGCTGATCTTATACAAAGACTTATCGAGGATTCTGAAGAAAGGTATAAAAAGTACGGCAGTTCACCTAAAATGCTGGAGCCAAATGTTAAGTTCTCTGCCGGAGGACTGAGAGATCTGCAAATCGAAACATTCCTAAATATCCTGAAAGAAAATAAAATTTCTTCCACTGACGAATGCAGCCGCGTTCTGAGCAGTTATAAACTCATACTTTCTGTAAGAAACCTAATGCATCTTGAGTCCAATCAGAAAAATGATCGTTTTGAATTCAGCGAACAGATCAGAATTGCTAAAATCTTTGGCTTCGAGGAAGACACACTAATAGATTTTATGAGAATTTATTTTAATGCGGCTGTTATACTTAACCGTTTTTCCAAATCACTTATAAAAAAGTTGTACGATGATACTTTTGTTTCATTACCAGCATCTCTTGCAATAATTCTTGATGATGATTTTGAATTGAAGGGAAGAGTAATTTCTATAAGGGAAAATACTCAACTAAGCATGTCAGACATTCTCCGCGCATTTTACTATCGGGGACTTCACTCAGCGAGATTTGATGAATCGCTTCGCTCATACATTGTTGATAAGTTTGAGACTGTCGACAGGCATCAGATTCAGGAAAGTGAATCATCAGTGTTCTTCAGAGAAATTCTTAAACTTCCAAGAAATGTTGGCCAGACTCTTTATGTAATGAATGAGCTTGGCGCTCTTGGTGCATTCATGCCTGAGTTTAAAGAGCTGAACGGCTTTTTACAGCATGGTGTTTATCATTCCTACACTGCTGATGAACACACACTAATAGCCATTCAGAATGTAGAAAAGCTTGCAAATGAAAATTCCCAGCTTGGAAGAATCTATAACAAACTTAAAGACAAGGAGAAACTTTTCCTTGGATTACTTCTCCACGACATTGCAAAACCAATTAATATAAGCGGACACGAAATCATAGGTGCAGAGCTTGCATCTTCGATTATGTACCGAATGGGCTACAGCGATACTGAAATCAATACAGTTTCATTTCTTGTCTATCATCACCTGATAATGGAACAGACAGCCTTCAGAAGAAATTTAAATGACCCCGAAACTCTTAACAGTTTTACATCTAGGTTCAACTCAATTGAGGAGCTTGAACAGCTTTATCTTTTAACTTATGCTGATCTTTCCGCTGTAAACCCTGTTGTGTGGACAAGCTGGAAAAGCGAACTCCTCGCAGAGCTTTATCGAAAAACCCGGGCAATGCTTGAAGAAAAAATTTCGGGTGAGGAACTTTTATATTCAACCACCTATGCTGTTCCAAAAGAAATAAGCAAGTATTCACCCAATATTTCTGAAGAGATTGTTCAGGATCATATTGAATCAATAGATGACATAGCATACTCACACCATTTTGGTGCAGAAGAGATTGCCAGACATATTGAAGAGATTCAAAAGGGTTCAATTGTTTCTGTTCTGTTTTCGGAGTCTAATGGCTACACCGGGATTACAGTCATAACAAAAGATTTTCCTTCGCTTCTTTCAAAGCTTTGTGGAGTGATGGCAATAAATGATATCAATATCCACGATGCAAAAATCTTCACTCGTAAAGATGGAATTGTAATTGACACTTTCAATGTGACGGATTTTAGTTCTCATAGGAAATTGGAACAAGAAAGATTTCCCAGGATCATTGAGAATATGAATCTTGCTGTTCGTGGTTTACTGCAGCTTGGAAATGAAGTTGCGTTACTAAAATCGAAGTGGTGGAGAATTGAAAGCAAGCTGTTTAAGAAAAAAGGGAATGTTAAAGTTGCTTTTGAAAATCACGAGCGATTCACAATCATAGACGTTCATTCACCGGACAGGCTTGGATTTCTTTATCATGTAACAAGTAAAATGAATGAACTCGGATTAAATATTTTCTTTGCAAAGATTTCAACGCAGGGCGATGAAATAGTTGACGCATTTTATGTTCTCG
Organism: Ignavibacteriaceae bacterium; assembly: GCA_025455085.1. Taxonomy (GTDB): domain Bacteria; phylum Bacteroidota; class Ignavibacteria; order Ignavibacteriales; family Ignavibacteriaceae; genus IGN2. The sequence goes on along the minus strand of JALONF010000059.1, from coordinate 7,199 downwards.
ACCGGAACGGGAAGAAAATTTCTCCTAACGACTACGAGTTTGTTAAAAACGAAATTACTTCTGCTATTGATAAATTATTATAAGGATTAATTTGAACCACTCAGATAAACAAAAACCGATTGGTGTATTCGACTCAGGTATCGGTGGACTAACAGTTGTAAAACGACTCGCATCAACTCTTCCGAATGAAAGCATAATTTATTTTGGTGATACAGCACGTGTGCCTTATGGTTCAAAATCAAATTCAACCGTGATTGAATATTCGATTCAGAATACAAAATTTCTATTACAAAAAAATATTAAAGCACTCGTAGTAGCCTGCAATACAGCATCTTCAATTGCAATTCCAGATCTTAAAAAAATGTTTGATATACCTATCATCGGTATGATTGAACCTGGGGCAAAGATGGCTCTGAAAAAAAGCAGAAGCAATAAAATCGGAGTTATCGGAACAAGAGCTACGGTTGGAAACCTTGCCTATTCAAAAGAAATAAAAAAAATGAACAGCTCAGCTTATGTATATGAAAAACCCTGTCCTTTGTTTGTTCCACTTGCAGAAGAAGGATGGATAAAACATCAGGCAACATATGAAATTGCTGAAGAGTATTTAAAAGAACTTCGTGAATATGGGATAGATACTTTAGTGTTGGGTTGTACACACTATCCGATTCTATCTGAAGTAATTCAGGAAGTTATCGGCAATAAGATTACGTTGATTGATTCAGGAGTTGCTTCATCAGAAGTGATTAAACTAGAACTTGAAAAACTCAGCCTGCTTTCCGATGAAAATAAAACCGGAGTACAAGAATATTACGTAAGTGATATTCCGGCAAAGTTTAAAGAAGTAGCCGAGTTGTTTCTTGGAAGAGTAATTGACCACGTCCACAAAGTTGATTTGGAAGTATTGATTTCAGAACATTAGAAAAGCTAATTTTTAAATCTCCCTTATCTCCCCTTCAAAAATTTTCTTAAGGATTTTTCTGTCATTGGTTTTAGCTAAAGCGAGCATAAGCTTGATTCTTGCTTTTTGTCCATTCAGATAATCTGTAAAAATAACTCCGAGATTGTGTAAGTGTCTTCCTGCACCGGGATAGCTATATATATAATCCGTTTCTCCAGCAGGGCAGCGCGACACGAGAACAACAGGAATATTTCTTTTAATAACGTACTCAACGCCATTGAAGGAAGCAGGTGGAACATTTCCAACACCTAATGCTTCAATTACCAATCCATCCGCACCCGAATCAGCAGAATGTTTGAAAAATTTTTCATCCATCCCGGCATAAACTGTCAGTAGATCAACATTGGTATTGATCTTGTTTGTGTTTATTATCTCAAGAAATCTTGGCAAGCGGTTATAGATAACCCTTCCGTTCTCAACAAAGCCGAGCGTACCAAAATCCAGACTCTGAAAAGTTTCAAACTCGTTGGAAAATATTTTTGTTACTTCACTTGCTGCATTAACTTCGCCATGCATACAAACCAGTGTGCCCATTCCTTTCGAATTTTCAGTCAGGCAAACCTGGACTGAGTCAATTAAATTTTTTGGTCCATCCCAATTCGGTTCTGAACTATTCCTCATTGAGCCGGTAAACACAATAGGAATTTCTGTTTTAATTGTGAGATCAATCAGGTAAGCAGTTTCTTCAAGTGTGTCCGTTCCGTGAGTTACAACTATACCGTCATATTTTTTTTCAGCAAGTTTTCTTTTTAATTGTTTAGATAACTCCATCATTATTTCTGGAGTAACGTGAGGTCCGGGATATTTGCCAAAATCATAAAAAGAAATATTAGCCAGTTTGTTTGCATCGGGTATTTTCTTTAATAACTCTTTACCCGAATAGCGAGGAACCGCCCCACCGGATTTTTTTTTATCGATCCTCATCGAAAAAGTGCCGCCTGTAAAAACGATTAGTATATTATTCTTTTCAGCCATAAGAATGAGATTATTTTTAAAGATTCAGGCTGAAAATTAAGCTTATTTTAAGAAAATGCTACTTGGCCAGTGCTACATTTCGTACGATGTACCCTGATTTAACTTGAAGGTGAAGTCATCTTAGATTAACTTTAAAATAAAAAATGAGGTAATTATGTTGATGGTAGAAGATGTGGATTTAACACCAAATCCGCATGCATTAAAATTTATAGTGAATCAAAAACTGCTTAATTATGAAACAAGGCAATATGCAAGTAAGGAATCAGCAAAGAATGATCCATTTGCTTTAGGAATATTTGAACTTGAAGGAGTTGTTTCGGTTTTCTATATGGATAAATTCGTTACGATTGAAAAATCTCCTGATACAAATTGGGGACAGATCCAGAGACCGTTTATTGATTTCTTAAAATCATTTGATCCGGATTTAATTCCAAAGGAATCCATAACAGCACCAACTGCTGAAGAAGAAAACGCACTACTTAAAAAAATTAATCAACTGCTTGATCAGAAAGTAAGACCAGCACTTGCCGGCGATGGTGGCGGCTTGCAGGTTTTAGGTATTGACGGCTTCACAGTTAAGATAAGGTATCAGGGTGCCTGCGGTAGCTGTCCAAGTTCAATAACAGGTACACTTATGGCAATAGAGGGATTATTAAAAAGAGATGTGAATCCTTCGATTCACGTTGTCGCGGCTTAAATTATTTTCTCTGAATTTTAGGGGAAGAAATTGTAAAAAGTTTCTTCCCTTTTTTATTTTATAAATAATTTTATGAATACAAAATTATACTTGGCATCTGATGTAATTGATGGAATTAATTTTGGCATAGTAGTTTCGGATAATGGATTAAGAGAAATTCTGATAAACAAAAAGTCAAATCTGAATAATTATAGTGCTGCAACTCGAATCTCATCAAATGATCCAACAGTCTTAAAAGTCTTCTATCAAATAAAAGAATATTTTAAAAGAACAAGAAAAGAATTTGATTTGAAATTAGAAATTGTTGGAACAGATTTTCAGAAAAGGGTATGGAATGAGTTAACAAAAATCCCTTACGGAGAAACAATTAGTTATGGCGAATTAGCTGAGCGGATGGGTGATAAAAATAAAATGCGAGCTGTTGCTGCGGCTAATGGTGCCAATCCCATTCCTATCATAATTCCTTGCCATCGCGTAATTGGTGCTGATGGCAGTTTAACCGGATACGGTGGTGGATTGGATGTGAAGAAAAGACTTTTAGAATTGGAAGGAAGCTGGACTATGGATTTATTTATCCCAACTTAACTCATAAATAAAAAACGCGATAGAAAGTTTGAATATCCATCGCGTAAGCCCTTTTGAACCTAAACCTGTAATATTACTTCACTTCGGAAAGCTTATTTAAATCCTCTAACTGAACAAATTTCTCATTGAATTTATAGTTCCCGCCTGCAGTTTTCATCGATTTAATGAACTTTACAGTTATAAGATCGTTTTTTTTCTTCTTTTTTAACTTATCTGAAAACGATTGTTGTTTTGCCATATCAACTCCATTAATTTGAGGCGCAAATATATCAAAACCAATATCCAAAAAAAACAATTTGACCGTTTTGGAAGAAATTAATACATCATAAAGAATCCTATTAATTAATGTATCATCCAATCACTGCAAATTCAATCAATTTTGCTATGGTATGAAATTTCGTTGTTTATTAGTTGTCAAATGTTTAGTTTTTCATAATAATTTTAAGATAAATAAATGTTGTTATTAGCAATCATAGTAATTCTTTCTTATTTGATAGGATCAATTCCTAACAGTATACTTATAAGCAAAGCCGTAAGTGGTATTGATATTAGAAATCACGGCAGCGGAAATGCTGGCGGTACAAATGTTATGCGTGTTTTGGGATGGAAGTATGGCTTGTTGGTTATTTTTCTGGATGCTTTGAAAGGTGCTATTGCTGTCGTTATTATTTCCAGATTATTCTTTGGTCCACTTCCTTTTGAAAACGTCTCTCCTTTTGACGATTTTACTTTAATTCAAATAATTGCTGGAATGTCTGCAGTGATTGGACACATCTGGACAGTCTTTGCTGGATTTAAAGGAGGAAAAGGTATTGCCACTGCTCTCGGAATGCTTTTAACTTTGATCACTATTGATATGCTTATAGCAGTTGCAGTTTTTAGTTTAGTTGTGTTAATTTCAAGATATGTTTCTCTCGGATCTATAATTGCTGCAATCAGTGTTCCAACAACTTTATTTATTAGAGAAAATCTTTTTCACGTTGATATTCCCGGTTATACTACACTTTTTCCATTCATAATTGGTGTAACCGTTCTTGTTATTTTTACGCATAGAAAAAATCTAGTTAGATTGGTCAACGGGAATGAGAATAAAATAAGTTTCAGGAAAAAAACAAAAATCAGCTAATGAAGATTTCGGTTCTCGGCGCTGGCGGCTGGGGAACTACCCTTGCAATTCTACTCCACTATAACGGTCACAACGTATCTCTCTGGGAATATAAAAAAAGTTACGCCCGTCATCTACTCAAAAAAAGGATTAACACCGATTACCTTCCTGGAATAAAAATTCCTAAAGAAATTTTAATCACGCCAGATATTGAAGTAGCATCAGATGATAAGAATCTGATTGTGCTTGCTGTGCCTTCACAGTTTCTCAGGGATGTTGTTAAAAAAATAAACTACCGCAGGATTGAGGATGCTATCCTGGTTAGTGTTTCAAAGGGAATTGAGAAGAATACATTGATGACGATGTCGCAAATGCTAAAGGATGTTTTTCCACATATTAATGAAAATCAAATTGGAGTTATTTCCGGTCCCAGCCATGCTGAAGAAGTAAGCCAGATGGTCCCTACTGCAGTTGTTGCAGCTTCTGTTGATATCGAAACTTCAAAAGCAATTCAAGCAGCATTTATGACTTCCTATTTCAGAGTTTATGCATCGACAGATATTCTTGGTGTTGAACTGGGTGGAGCCTTCAAAAATATAATTGCAATTGGTGCAGGTATAATTGATGGTGCTGGTTTTGGAGACAATACTAAAGCTGCGATAATGACTCGAGGTGTTGCGGAAATATCCAGACTCGGTTTAGCTATGGGTGCCAGACCAGAAACTTTTGCCGGTCTTTCAGGAATGGGAGACTTGATTGTTACTTGTATGAGCAGACACAGCCGTAACCGGTTTGTTGGTGAACAAATTGGTAAAGGTAAAAAGCTTAAAGAAATATTGAAATCAATGGAACAAGTTGCCGAAGGAGTTGAAACAACGCGTTCAGCTAAACAACTTGCTGCTAAAATTGATATTGAAACACCTATTACCAATGAAGTTTATAAAATTCTTTTTGAGGATAAGGATCCGGTTAAAGCAACCACTGATCTGATGACCAGAGATATGAAGAGTGAGTGAATTAAATTTACTGCTTAGTTATTCCCTGCCTGAAAAATTCAAACGATAAGAACCAATCCACTTCAGAATTATAATATTTATTCTGTAGTGAAAAATTACCTGATAATTTATTAAGCTTTTTATGATCGTAGTATTCATAGTTTCTTACTTCGATTGATTGGACAACATCCCCGATGAATTCTCTCAGAGAGTTTTGAAATTCAATTAGTCTTTTGCTTTGGTAATATAAACCGAGTTTATTTTTAATTCTTGAATGTAATCTCGCAGATATTGATGATGAATTAAACGGATGAGTAATGTTTCCTTTAACAAGAGGTTGTTTCGTGAGTTCAAATGAGTTTTGTCTGATTAATTGTTTGAATAATTTACCATTTCTCTTATCTGGATCATTTAATCCAAACAGCAAATTTAAAATATCCTTCTGCACTAAAGGCATAAACGAAACCACAAACTGATCAACTCGGGCTTGCTCAGGAGCGTAGTAGTTGGCTAACCTGCATCTGATAGAAAAAAGATCAATCCATTCAGCCAGCCCAATCTGTGACGGATCAGGAAGAGTATGAAATAAATCCTCAAGCTGATTGATTGTACCATTTCTCATTTCCGTTAAGGCGTCATCAGAGAAAATATCAGCTTTGAAGTATTCGAGATATGAAGAAATTTCCTTTGCATCTTTTTGAGTTAAATATTTTCTTCCCAGCAGCAGAAGTTTATTTGCGAATGCTCTACGCCAGATTTCACCAAAGCCGCCATCTATGATAATTATATTTTGATCAGTTAATCTATTATAAAATCTTAGATTGAGTATGGAACTTATTGGATTAGTAACAATAGACTGAACTGAGTAATTTTTTACCAATTCGATGAGATTATTTACAGGGGGCATCTCATCATCTATAGTTTCGTTTTCCCGGTTGATGCTGCTTAATAACTCAGAAGCTATTTTTGAGTCGGGATGATTCGAATCGCCAAAAGTGTGCGTCTCCCATAATTCGGATTTTTTCGCTGCCAAATAAGAAAGCAATAACCTGGAATCAATACCGCCCGAGAGACTCAGCAAGATTTTCTTATCTCTGATTGAAAGCAATTGATATAAAACTGAATTAAAAATCTCTTGATTCCCAGGCATTTCAAAATTTGGCTGCCATTCATTTTCTAAAATCGTCAAGGAATTTTCTTTGAGCATTGCATTTGCACATACTAGTCTTGTAGCATTTTTAATTATGCTATTTCTGGAAATCTGGTTTTGAAGCAGCCATCTTGAACCAAATTCCTTCAAATCAATTTCTGGCTTGATAAAATATTTTAGCCAGTCTATTCTTGTAGTAAATCCAAATCCTTCTGGCAGTTTAATGATATAGATTTCTCTCAAGCCCAGGTCATCAGTAAAAAACTGTAGTTCGCTGTTAGAATACTTTATAGCCGCAAAGTGTCCGTTTATAGGTTTGAGATTAACTTTGTCTGCAGATAAATAATTACTCCATTCACTTTGATGCAGAACTTCGTAACTATTCTCAAAAGGCTTTAAACCAACACCCACCATTGCCCAGCAGGAGTCATTTGAATCCGTTTTGAAGAAACTCGTTTGTTTGTTGCCTCCGGTAAATAAAATGAGTCTTGAATCTTTAAATGTATAAAGAGGCGTATCTGGAGAAGTAATTTTCTGTCGCTTAGTATTTCCAAAATATCCAAATATCCAGCTCATAAAATCACTAGTTGGTTTTCAATTACTCAGTAACTCTTCCGCCAGGCAAAGAGATACCCTTTATTTTTCTGAACAGTGAAACGGCAAATGAATCTGTCATACCGGAAACGAAATCAATAATTCTTAAAAGACGGGGATAAAGGTCATTTGGTATA
>JALONF010000058.1 GCA_025455085.1 Ignavibacteriaceae bacterium | reverse complement strand
GACTATGTTTCCTCCTGAATTATACATGTTTTCATAATACAAGTTACCAAGACTATCGTAAGCAGTAACCGGGTCACCGCTCATAGGAAATCCAAAAGCAGGACTCTGGAAAATCCAATCAACACCATTGTAAGTATAATGAGTTGCATTTGTATTAAATGCATTAAAGTATTCTGTAGGGTTATTTGGATTAGCAGACATATGCGGCTCTGCAAAATCAATTCCAAGATAAAAATTATCGAATCCCTCATCAGAGGTTATTAACTGTCGGCCTGTAGGTGAATTTATAATAAATGAGGGAGGCGGTGTTAAATGTATAGTATTATCAATATTCGGATCGTCCTGCGTATAGCTTAATCCGCCTAAGAATACTAAAAAAACAAAACTTAAATTTTTTAATATTACGGTAAATCTATTCATTAGTTTACCCTTTCATTTGTGGATTGAAATTGAAGATAGATAAAAAAAATTCCCTCCAAGTTACAAACAGGAGGGAATAAATAAAAATAATTTAACTAAGACTTACTTTAGAAGAATCATCTTCTTGATATCCTGAAATTCATTTCCATTCACACCTGAAGCTGTCAGCTTGTAAAGATAAATTCCGCTTGTGAGCTGATTACCGGCTGCATCATTTGCATTCCAGATGACTGAATGATTTCCGGCGGTCATTTCATTATTAACTAACTGGATGACTTCCTGGCCGAGTATGTTATAAATTATAAGCTTCACATTCGATTCAACAGGAAGCGAGAAGTCAATCTTTGTATTTGGGTTAAACGGATTCGGATAATTTTGTTTTAAAGCATATTCTGAAGGAATAGTTCCTTCATTATCATCCTCAACACTCGATATAATTTGATCAAGATAGGCCAGACCTAAAATATGCTTGAATCCTATTGAACCGATTATTGTTCCAACTCCGTTAGAAGGGTTTATACTTATAAAATCATTCAAATCATTGGAAGAACCTATTACACCAAACAGATTTAAGTTCTCATCAAAGAAAATAGCATTAGTTTGTTTGCCCAGCCCGGTTCGTCCAACAATTGTTGTATCACCAGTAGTCAGATTCACTTTGAAAATTGTTTCTCTGCCGGGAGAGGTTACTGCTCGTGTAGTAGCCCATAATTCATTAGTTGCTGGATGGAAAGCCATTCCCAGATAAGAACCGGCTGCATCAACAACAAATGTTGTTAAACCAGTAGTGACATCTATCGTATATAAATCACCTGTCCGAGTAATTGCGTAGAGCACTCCAGTTGTATCAAACGCAATTGATGCGATTTGCGGTATATTTATTGTGAAATAAACGTGAGCATCTCCCTCTGCCGCATTTATCTTTAGTAGTTGTGAAGAGCCTGTACCAGCGGCAAGACCGTAAATTTTTCCATCAAGAGGATTTATTGATATGCTTGTAACTTCATTAAATAGTGATGTGCCTATTATCGTTCCTGCACCTGTTACAGGATCGACCGTTAACATATCACCATTATTTTGAGTGCCTGAAGAGGCATAAATAACTTTTTCAGATGAAAGCACAACATCGTAACCAACTCCAGTTAATGGTACACCACTTAATTGGGGATCGTTCGATGTAATCGGATAAACAACATTAACTTCACCTTCAGCCGTTGGTGAATAGCTGAACTCAAGTGTTAATGAATCGTATGAAGCGACTGTTAAAGGAAAAGAAACTGTCGATTCAAGTTTGAAATCATCAAAAGTTGATGGAATAGCTGAAATTACTAAATCCGCATCTCCGTAGTTGGCAACGATAACCGAAGCATTTTGGCTTTTAGTTCCTGTCTCAACTTCCTTAAAATCTATAGACCTTGGAACAAGATATGCATAAGCTCCCGAATACGGACCTGTGATGATTTCCCCAACCTGAGTTCCCCAGGAATTTGAGGTATTAGCAAATTCAGTAAGCATCCATACATTTCGTTCAGTTACAGGGTCAAGGTATATTCCCATATAATCACCCCATCTATTTCTACCGCTTCCAGCCTGCTGATAATTACTGAGTCCCACCTGAATAGGAATACTCGGATTTATTACTCCGGGAGGATCACTTGCTAATCTGGTAGAAAAATAAGCTCCGGCGTATTCAGTAGTAGCTGAACGCGTATATGTTATTACAACATTATGATCTTTATCAACAGTTAATCCGGGATACAAATAGAAATATCCGGTATTTCCAAATTCTATATTGTCTACAATTGATGGTGTACTTGTACTAATGTTTACCTTTAAATATCTTACACTTGAAAATGAGGCATTTGTAGAATTTCTAGCATCGTGTACAGCATACAAAAATCCGTCTCTCACAATTGGTGCTCTACTCATCCACCCGATAGTTTCCAGACCCACACCACCACCTAGCTGACCCCCGAGAGGCGGAGTAAAATATGTAGGCACTGGTAATAATTTCCCTCTAATACCAGGATTAGTGAGAGGATTAGTTATTTTATATATAGCATAAAAGACAGAAGACTGTGTTTGTCCAATGCTTCCTCGCGCCCAGAAAAACCAGGCTCCACTTCCAGGAGTATAAGATATAGCAGGGTGTATGACATCAAGAGCCGTACTGGTAGGTCCTCCATTTGGAGTCCTGATATTAAAAAGATCTTTATAAGTTAATGGACCTGCATTACTTGCATATAATTCTGCTTTGTTAACTATTCGAATACGATTATAACCCAAATTTACTTGCCTGCTCATTATATAAATTGCATCTTCATCAAATCCTAACTTGGGGTAATCAGGAAAAGAAGTATGGGATAGTCTATAAATGTACCAAACTCCTAAAGGATCGGAATCATCAGAATAGGCAATTAATGTTCCATAAGCCGGAGGGCTATCACTTACCTCCATCCATCCTAAAATCCATCTTTGTGCATAATGATCATAAAGTACCTGCGGGTCTCCAGCTTCAAATGCTGAAACTGGTGCCCACCAGGCGCCAGCATTTATATTCTTTAATTGATTGCCTTGTTTGTCAAATATTTTAAAGAGACTGTTTGCACAGACTATGATGTGATTCGGGCCAACAGCCATTGTTGGATCAGGAGGGACATAGTTTGTCATACCAATTCCCGGAAATGACTGCAGAACTATTTCCTGTCCAAGAATAGCATCGCCCTCACGACCCGCATTTAAATCTTCAACATAAATGGAAGGAGTTAAAGAGGTTTGATCAATTTCAGGTAAAGTTGGGTCAAAATCAATTTGCTTCATTTCCTGCAGAGGAATTTCCTTTGTCTCTCCATTAATTATTAATTCATCTGTAAAATTATCTGTGTTTTGAATAGCTCCTGACTGAACACTCCCCTGAACAGGACCTTGATACCAAACAGAATCTAATTGTGCAAAAGACACAACTGATAAAGTCATGAGGAATATGCCAATCAGCAGAAAAAAGTTTTTCATATCTCTATCCTTCAATTATTATTGTTAAAATTTTTACGAAGTTAATGATTAGGGAATTATTATTCAATCTATATTGCTCCCCTTACAAAAAAGCGGATGCAAAGAAGCGACATTTGGGCGAAAGGATTATTTATTCTTTTCGTTGTAAGTCTCCAGCAAATATTTTGCGATGGCATCCGCTTCATTCGGTTTTAATCCCGGATTCGGCATCGGAGGATAAGCGGGGTCAACCTTTACCGGATTGCGGATGAATGCAACAAGCTGAGCCTCTTTACCAACATATTTTGGAAGCACTTCAAGATGTGCAGGGCCAACTAACTTTTGATCCCATTTATGGCAGGAAGCACACTTTACCTGGTAAATTTCTGCAGCATTGATTGCTATAGTTTTACCTTCACCTTTTAATTCAGCAAGATATTTATCAAACTCTGCACTCAACATTGCGCTATGAACCTGAGTAGAAGTTGCCATTGCCTTTTGATCACTTATAATAAAAGCAGCGATGGAGAAGACTAAAGTGAAAAATAAAAGGGCTGCGGTTGTACCTTTTATTTCTTTGGTTAAAAGGAACAGGAAATGATATCCTAAAAATAAAAGTGCTAAAGAAATAATAGAATAGGTAAAAACTGTTCCAGTGAGAGCAGTTGCCGGTAAACCAAATAAGTTAATTAAAGCGAAAAGAGGTATAAACACTGAAGAGAAAAAAGTGACTCTTAAAATCTTCTGTTTTACAAATACAGAATACTCTTCATCATTAAAATGCTTCTTCTTTTCATCTTCCAGGAAGATGAAGAGTACCATTCCGCCAGATAAGGCTAGAGCAAAAAAGATGCAATATATAAATCGTGATAAAACTTTCCAGAAGAATAAACCGCCAACAAAACTTTCAACATTCCAGCTTGAGTAGATGGATGGTATGGTTACGGCCGTAATAAAAAACCACATTCCAAGAAAAAGGAATAACAAACCGAAAATACCTGCCTTCTGACTGATCCTATTGCTTTCATCACTCAATTTATTTACATCTTCGATTATTAGCGGATCAGTAATGCTTTTGTTTGAAAGCGATCCGAAAATTCTATTGAATGAAAGCGAATATCTGTAGCTGTAAATAAATACAAATGAAACTATAATAAAGACGAGTGCTAATCCAAGATAGTTTAAATTTGTCACCTCTGAATTATGAAGAAGCTGAGAGTAAATTAAAATTGCTGTCAGAAGAGGAACAACTCCAAATATAAATCCGGCACTTTTATTAATTGTGGTTATCTCTGCAACGTCTTTAGAAAGTCTCAGATAAAAATTATTGTTGTGTTTATTTGCTTTATTCTTATAATAAACTGATAGGAAAATCCCGCCGAACACTATACACGTAAACGGAATAAAAATGAACAAAACGATTAAGAGCATATAATGCAAAAGCTCTATGTGTTCGGCTGACTGATGTAAAACGAAATTATTTAGAAATTCCATTTGAACTTTATTTGTTTATAAAATTAGTTTATCTATCGAAATAAGAACTACTACAAACAAGGCAAAGTAGTTTATATATCTGAAGTTTAATCTAAAAGCTGAAAAATCTTTTTTCTCAACTAACAGATCGAAAGCTTTCCAGGTAAGTAATCCCCCGCTTAAAAATAATCCAAGGTTTATCCATAATTCTGTGACCATACCAAATAGAGGAATCATCAATCCGGTGACTGCAGTTGATATTATCCAGATAAAAGTTATCCTCGATAGTTGACTGTGATTAAAAATCTGTGTAAGTGTTGGAAACCCTGCTTGCTGATAATCACTATCCATTACTAAAAGCAGAAGCCAGAAATGCGGTATCTGCCAGATGAAGAAGAAAAATGCAACTATGACTATCTGAGGATCCACTAATGAGCCGCCTGCAGCCACCCAACCGATTACCGGTGGAATTGCCCCAACCAAAGAACCGGGAACGATTGCAAATGGAGATTTTCTTTTGAGTAGTGTGTAAATAAAATTATACCAGACAAGATTTAGTAATCCAAGGCCAAGGGCTAAAAAATTAGTCCAAAGAATTAGAATTATCGACCCAAGTAAAATTAGAACCAATGATATTTTCAATACATTAACTGATGAAATTCTTCCCGAAGGAATCGGTCTTCCTTTTGTACGACTCATCTTCGAGTCAAAATCTTTTTCCTGGAAATGATTTAAGGATGCAGATCCAAATGCGAGTAGAAGTACTCCGAACAATACAGGAAGTATCATCAAATCTATTTTACCGCTTGCAGTTATATATCCGAATGCGGTAGTAACTGTAACGAATGAAGTGATCTTTACCTTCGTCAACTCAAAAAATATTTTAATATTTTCTTTCAATTTAACTGATCGGTATTTAATTATCCTTTGTCATCTCTTCAAGCATCTTCAATTCTTCATCGCTCATTCCATACAACCAGTCTTTGAACTCCTCTTCAGGCAGTACAAAAATTTTCGAATACATGTAAGAATGATTCAGGCCGCAGTATTCAGTGCAGGCGATATCATATTCTCCTGTTTCTTTTGCAATGAACCACGCAACTCTTTCTCTGTTTGGGAACACATCTTTCTTTAATCTGAATGCTGGAATAAAGAAAGAGTGGTTAACGTCATTTGAATGAAGGGTTAGCTTAATTGGAGTATTCACCGGAACATAAAGCGAATCAGTGGTCTTTCCATCTTCGTATTTAAAACTCCACTTCCACATTTGAGCAGTCACATCTATCGGCATAGCATTTTCAGGTACATTTACCATCTCCTTATAACCCTGCCAGCCGTACCAGAACATAATAAGAACCAGAATGGTTGGAATACCTGTCCAGGCAATCTCCAGAAACATGTTACCGTGAATGTTTGTTCCTTTAGGATTTCTTTTCCTGCTGTACTTAATAACGAAAAATATCATCAGTGCTGTAATCAGTACAAGAAAGAAGACCGAAACAATCAGAGTAAAGAGAAAAGTTCCGTCAACAGAGTTTACAAAATTTGATACATCATCAAACATTCTTAAAATCCTCAGTGGAAAGAGTAATCAGAGAATAATAACACAAACGAAATACCCAGGAACAATAAAGCAACTATTACAAATATGACAAACGATTTGGTCTCACTTCTCAAATGCATAAAGACTGTCAGCACAAGATAAGCTTTAAACGAAGCAATGATTAAAGCTGTTGCGACAGTAAACCTACCGATATCCATTCCGGCTACGGCAACTGTAATTGCGGTAAGTGCCATCAATGCCAGCCATACCAGAATATAAGCTCCATAGCTGTGTGAATGTTGATGTGGTTTATCGTGTATTTGCATTTTGCTTCCTTATGTGATCAGATAGAATAAAGGGAAAAGGAATATCCAGATGATATCAACCAGATGCCAGTACAAACCAGCATTTTCAAGTCTGACATAGCTGTCTTTTGTGATAATATCTTTTCTGGTCATTCGTGTCATCACAGCAATTAAAAACATACCAACTATAACGTGAATACCATGAAGTCCGGTCATTACATAATACAATCCAAAAAATAAAATTTCACCTGAACTTTTGGATAGAAGTTGCTCGCTGCCGGGATAAATTCCATGATGAAACTTTGCTGTCCATTCAAAATATTTATTAACTAAAAAGAAAAGTGCAAGGAAAATTGTAATCACCTGCAAAAGAATTGATAAGGCTTTCTGATCTCTCTGAATAGCAATGATCGCCAGCACCATCGTCAAGCTGCTGGTAAGCAGTACAGCAGTGTTAAATGCACCCATTATAGTATTTAATTCTTTAGCAGCAAGATGGAATTCATCTGCATATTGAAATCTGTAAACTGAATAAAGAAGGAACATGCCACCAAAGAGTATAAGTTCAGTAAAAAGGAAAAGCCACATTCCCATACGGGAACCGACATCATCCCTGTGAACGTGTGTTCCGGCAATATGTTCAGTCGAACTCAACTAACCACCTCTTTATCTAGTTTCTCTTCATTCATTTTATATTGATAAGGATCGGTTTCAACAACAGGAATATTATAAAAGTTTTCGTGAATCGGGGGCGTATCAATCTGCCATTCTAATGTTTCGCCACCCCAGATATTCTTTTCAGTAACTAGTTTTCCTTTTCTAACAGAGTGGTACATATTATAAACCATCAACAGAACACCTGCAACCAAAATCCAGGAACCAATGGTTGACATTAGATGGTAAGAATGAAACTCCGGTAAATAATCATAATATCTTCTCGGCATTCCTAACCAGCCCATAATGAACATCGGGAAATAAAGCACATTAAATCCAATAAATAAAAACCAGAAGTAAGTTTTAGAAAGCTTTTTGTTATACATTCTGCCAAACATTTTCGGGAACCAATAATGCAGTGCAGCAAAAAATCCAAAGCCTGTTCCGCCAAACATTACATAGTGGAAGTGCGCGACGATGAACGATGTATCATGAATTTGAATATCAATTGATAATACACCCTGCATTACGCCTGTAAGTCCGCCAATGGTAAATAGAAAAATAAATGCGAGAACAAAAAGCAATGGCGTTTCGAGATCAATTGAGCCTTTATATAATGTAGCAACCCAGTTAAATACTTTGATTGCACTTGGAATAGCGACAAGCATTGTTAAAAGTGAAAAGATAAATTGTCCTGTATCACTCATTCCGACCGTAAACATATGATGAGCCCAAACAAGCGAACCGAACAGAGCAATCGCAATACTTGAGAAAGCTATAAACTTATAGCCAAAGATAGTACGTCTTGCAAATACAGGAATGATTTCTGATACAACACCCATCGCAGGCAAGATCATTATATAAACTGCCGGGTGAGAATATATCCAGAACAGATGCTGATATAAAACAGGATCGCCACCAAGTGCCGGATCAAAAATACCAACACCAAACCATCTCTCTACAGCAACCAGTAACAAAGTAATTCCTATGATTGGTGTTGCCAAAACCTGAACCCACGCTGTTGAATAGAGTGACCAGATTGAAAGAGGCATCTTGAACCAGGTCATACCGGGTGCTCTCAATCGGTGAACAGTTGTAACGAAATTTAAACCCGTTAAGATTGATGAGAATCCAAGAATAAAAGCCGCCAGTAAAGCAACTATTACGTTTGTGTTTGTTCTAACAGCGTAAGGAACATAGAATGTCCATCCGGTATCTGCAGGACCACCGGGAAGAAGTATGGCAGTAACCGCTAGCAATCCTCCGATTACATACATATACCATGACATAAGATTGATCCTTGGAAAAGCAACGTCTTTTGCGCCGATCAGAATTGGTAATACAAAATTCCCAAATACTGCCGGAATGCCTGGAACAACAAAAAGAAAAATCATTATAACTCCGTGAAGTGTGAAGAAGGAGTTATAAGTCTGCGCATCCATTATTGTTCTTCCGGGGGAGATCAATTCCAAACGCATTAAAAAGCCGAATGTAACACCGACAAGGAAGAATAATGAAAGAGAAATAAGATAAAGTATTCCAATTCTCTTATGATCGGTTGAAAGAATCCAGCCTAATATGCCAGAATGTTTCCCTTTATATTTGAGATAACTAGGTTCGTGTCCGTTTGTTTTTATAGCTGCTTCATTAGCAGTC
>JALONF010000057.1 GCA_025455085.1 Ignavibacteriaceae bacterium | reverse complement strand
AGTGATCTTAGCGATTCATTCCTTATTTAAAACAATGCACAAACTTTATAAAAACAATGACGGAAGTCAATTAAAATTTAATAAAAGATATTAAATGTTCGTTGGGAATTTCTATAAAAAATAGTTATTCATTTTATTTCCATTTCCACCAACTATTGATGAATAATACTAAATAGTATGCCGAGAATTCTTTGATAAATATGATTCATTAAAACATTTACTTTTAAAGATTCATGTGAGTAATATAATATTTATAAAATCTATAAATGAACATCTTTCACATTTAACATTGATACTCCATATCTGCATTATTCTTAATTATTGTTAAATTAGTATGAAAATAAAAAATAGTTTATTATATAAATAAACATTCACTTCAATTAAAAAATTATTGATTTTCAATCAACTCAAATCCATTTATTAATTGGTTTTGAAAAATTATTGAATCATGATTTATGTCCGATTATATAAACAAAGTCTCTTATCGATTATATTTTCTTCTACCTTATCAAAGTATAAATAATGATTGTCAATAAAAAATCAATATATGTAAGCAGTTTAATCACTGATTTTCTTCTGCTAAATATTTCATTTTTACTGGCATCAATTATATCGCCCACTTCTGACTTGAGTCTTGAGAAAAACCAACCATACTTACTTTTGGTAATACTGAATTTTGTCTGGTTTTTCTATACTAACTCAAGCGACTTTTATCAGGAGTTTTTAATACGACCTTTTCCAATTCAAATTTATAATATTCTTAAGCTGTCCATAATCGTTTCAATTTTTAACATTCTTTTTCTTTTTATCATCAAGCAACAATTATATACAAGAAATTTTGTTTTTGTAAATGGTTTTTTGATTTTTTTCACGATAACAATCAGGAGTATAATTTTTAAAGCAGCATTCAGAGCTTTACGGAACAAAGGAAAGTCCATTAGAAATTTATTAATAATAGGTGCCAACAAAATCGGCGAGAAGTTTCGTGAAGTAATTACAAAAAATCCGGGGTATGGGCATAGGTTTGTTGGATTCATCAGTAATAATAGTATTGGGGATGAAATAATTGGAACATTCTCTGACTTAGATAAAATTATCAAAGAAAAAAATGTTGAGGATGTAGTAATTGCATTACATACTGATTCAGGTATTGACCTGGATGAAATCGTAAGCATTTGCAACAGGAATGCAGTTAAAATTCATGTTATACCGGATTTTATTAAATTTTTATCAGGCAGGTTTCAGATCAGTTCTGTAAGTAATATCCCTGTAATTACTGTCAGAGATGAACCTTTAAATGAATTTCTAAGAAGATTTATTAAGAGAGTCTTTGATATTTTCTTTTCACTTATGGTAATGATATTTGTTTTATCTTGGTTTATGCCAATCGTATCTCTGCTAATAAGGTTGGATTCGAAAGGACCTGCACTTTTTATTCAGGAAAGATATGGAATGAAAAAGAAACCATTTAAATGCCTGAAATTCAGAACACTAACTTACCAGAGAAAGACTTCAGTTGAATTTGAGCCGATTGTTAAAAAAGATCCACGTGTGACACGGGTAGGCAGAATATTAAGAAAAACAAATCTTGATGAGCTGCCGCAATTTATTAATGTATTTAAAGGTGATATGTCAGTCGTTGGTCCAAGACCACTTATTAAAGGTGTTGATCAGGTTTATCAGAGAGTCTTTGAAGATATAAAAATGAGATATAATGTTCGACCAGGTGTTACCGGCTGGTCACAGATTAACGGATTGAGAGGAGAGGTTGTTGATGAGGAAGAGAGTAAACTACATATCACAGAGAAAATGAAATTTGATCTTTGGTATATAGAGAATTGGTCTATGAAATTTGATATCCAAATTATTTTGATAACAATATGGCAAATGATAAGAGGTGATACGAAAGGATTTTAAACTCGTTGTTCTTCTTTTTCTTGTGGGGAGCAATTGGCTGATTTCACAAAAACTTTTCAAACATGTCACCAAAGCCTTCCATTAATCACCAGAACAGCAAAGAGCAAAAAAATTAAAGAATCAATAGCTCTCACATTGAAATATTTCTGAATTTATCATTTATTTAAGTTTGTTTTACTACTTTAAAAATTTAAACGATTATGAACATTTTAAACATACTTTATTTTTCTCCGGAAGTCGGAGGAGGTATAGTAAAACATCTTTTTGCGCTCGGGAGAGTAAGTAAATCTAAAGGCTACAACCTAGTGTTCGGTTTCACAAAAACGAGGGAATGGCAAGTCGAACTTCAGGCAAATTCAGAAGTATTAATTATCCCAGAAATTGAGAATCCATTCAGATCTGGTTTCCGTAAAAAATTACAAAAAATTTGTGAATCACATTCAACAGATATTGTTCATTTTCATTTCCTTTTTGCAATGCCATTTTCTTTATCACTCTCATTTCGCAAATGGGGATTGCCAGTGATATATCATTGGCACAATCCTCCGAATGTACTAAATGAATTCACCCGGCCAAAAAATTTACTTCCGGTAAAATTGATGCGATATTATTCAGGACTGATCGCCAGACTTACTGATAAGAGAGTAATAACAAAACATATTTCAATCAGTAAAGAAATCTCCGAACTACTTATTAAAAATAAATGGACCAGTCCAGAGAAAATTATTTTTCTTCAAAACGGAATTTTATTGAACGATTCAAGCCAGATAATCCAAAAAGTAAAAACCAACAAACTTCCTATCATTGGGATGGTTGCAAACTTTAGAACGCAGAAAGATCACAAAACTCTTTTAACGGCACTTAATATCTTAATAAAGTCAGGATACAAAGCTGAACTGTGGTTAGCTGGAGATGGACCAACTAGAGCAGAGATGCAAAAGTTAGCTACTGATCTGCAGATTGAATCCAATGTGCGCTTTCTTGGAATGATTTCTAATCTAACAGAAATCTACAGAAGAATTGATGTCTTTGTACTCTCAACTCATTATGAAGGACATCCATTGGCTATTCTGGAAGCAATGAGCTTTGGATTACCGGTAATAGCTACAAGAGTTTCCAGCATACAAGAAGTAATAGAAGAAGGCAAAAATGGTTTACTTGTTAATCCTGGAGACCCGAATGATTTAGCTCTGGCTCTCAAAAAAATTCTAACAAATGATTTATTATTTTCACAGCTTAGTGAAGCTTCGTTAAAGACCACACGAGAACAGCAATCAGTTGATGATTGGGCTAGAAACCTTATTTCATTGTATGAGAATGTACTGGCTGGTTTAACTCACTGAACTCTGAAATCATTCTGGGCACCCATTTCTCATTTCGAAGCTGATTGTTAATTATTAGTCTCTCCCATAATTAGAGTTACATTTGCAAAATACCATCCTTTAAAAAATTGTAATCATAAAAACATTATAAGCGGAATAACCATTTTTTTGCACTTGCCTTGATAGAATCAAAGTGCTATGTTTCGCTTGAATTTTCAACCTTCGAGGAACTAAATGAAATTATTATCTCGTCTGTTCTTTGTTAATCTTATTTTATTAATATCTGGTCTCAATTCATATCCGCAAGTATATAAAGTGGTTGAATCAGGTACTGATCATCTAATAGTTGAATTTAATTTTGGCAGTTATTACGCCGTTGTTGATACCTCAGTAGAGGGCAGAACTTATCAAAAAATTCGCGGTGAAGATTATTCAATGAGAAATCCCGGCGACCCGTGGGTTCCCGAATTTATGGTGCTTGCAGGAATACCTTTCGATAGTAAACCCAATATCAAAATAATTGAGCAAAGACAGTCAGTTATTAAAAATAGATTTATAATTCCTTACCCTGAGGAAGACCCGGCTTTTGTAAAACAAGATTTTGAAAAAATTAATAAGGAAATTTATTCGAAGAATGAATTGTTTCCGGCTTCGCCTGCTAATTTTAATGAGATCTATGTAGTCCGTTATGTGACCATACTACCAATAGCTATTGCCCCATATCAATTTAACCCGGTTACCAGAGATCTGGTGTTCAATTCTTATCTAAAAGTTAGGATTGATTTTAATACTCAGATTGGTTCAAATATCCGGTCATTAAATGATGATATGACTGATGAATTTTTGAAATCATCTGTTGTAAATTATCAGGAGGCACAAAGTTTTACCGGAATGATTTCGTCCGGGGATTCACCCGCACAACAGAACGATTATTGGTTTAATCCAAATAAAAATTACATCAAGATTTACGTTAAACAGAAAAATGTTTATCGTGTAACTTATCAGGAATTAATTTCAGCCGGTGCTCAGTTAGGATCAAGTACTTCAACAAAAAAATTAGAAATGTTTAATAACGGAGTGCCTGTTCCTATAGAAGTTTTCGACACAAACGACGATTCACTTTTCAATACTGGAGATTATCTTCAGTTTGTTGGATATCCGGCTAAAGAATCACCTTATTGCAAAACCAATATTTATAACTTAACAAACGTATATTGGTTCTCATATCAGAGCGACTCATCCGGTGTGTTTTATTTGAAAACACCAAGCTTTGTAGGCAACTACACTCGCTCTTATTTCACAAATTTGACCACACTCCACTTTGAGAGGGATTCGTTATATACGAATTTAGGTTATGCACCAGATGACATGCGGGACTTTTGGTTATGGGATAGAGCGGCTTCTCGTAACGGTTCGGTTATAAAGGCTTTCGGACTTTACTTTGACACGTTTCCAAAATGGTATAACGATTCAACAACCATTCGATTAAGAATAGCTATGCAGGGTATTATGAATAGCGGAATTTGCCCGGTTGACCATAAGGCTTACGTGATTATTAACAATAGAGCTGTCGGAGATATAGCCTGGAACGGTCAAGATGATATTATTTTTAGTAAAACATTTCATGCTTCTCCTGATAGCATACCAATTTATCCTGGTAATGATCTAATAGTTGAAGTAAGAGGTGATGTATGCAGCGATGTCGATGATGAAATCAGAGTCAATTGGGTTGAATTTGAATATTGGAGAGCAAATTCTGTTCTTGGGAAATATTTCAGTTTTATTAATTCCGATTATTCTGGTATAAATCGGTATCCAATATTTGATTGGCAGGGAAGTGATATGCGCATTTATATCCCCACCAAAAACAGAATGATGTATATCCCGAACACTTCAAATTTTGAGCAGTTTACTGATACTATGACTACCAAGACAGAATACTTTCTTGTTTCGTCTGATTATTCTGCTGCGGTAGATTCCCTTGTTTCTGATTTCTCATCTGATTTGAGAAATACAAATAATGGTGCGGATTATATTATTATCACACATCAAAAGTTTAAAGACATTGCAAATCAGCTTGCAGATCTGAGGTCAACTAATTTCCCTGATGAGAATATTCCAAGTCCACGAATAAAAATTGTAGATGTGCAAGAAATATATGATGAATTTTCTTTTGGGTTGTTAGAGCCAAGTGCGTTAAGATCATTTGTTCAGTATGCTTTTGAAAACTGGGAGCTTCCGGCACCTTCATATGTTGTATTATTAGGCGATATGAGTTATGATTATAGAGCACTTTTAGCATCGAGCCGACCAAATTTTGTTCCATCTATTCCTTTCTTCTCATATACATACGGTCTCGCAGCCAGCGATAATTTAATAGTATGTGTCGCCGGAAACGATGCTGCCCCCGATCTGGCGATCGGCAGATTATCAATAGAAACTGTTGCTGAAGGAAATGTATTGTTACAAAAGTTAACTGATTATCCGGATGATCCTGGAAAACAGTGGAAGCAGAATGTCCTGCTTTTAGCTTCCGGATTAAGCTTACAGGATGAGATTCAATTCGGTTTCAATGATGCAAGTCTGTTTCTTGGAAATACATATGTTAAGCCGAATGGATACTTTCCTTCTTATGTATTCAGATATCCAAGTAAGCCAGAACATGAACCATATCAGGGTGAAGGACCTAAAATAAGAGAAGAAATTAATAAAGGGTCCATCCTTGTAAATTACTATGGACACGGTGGTGGTTATCAATGGGATCTCGTCTTTACTAATGACGACATTTATTTGCTTGAGAACGAAGGAAGATTACCATTAGTCCTGAGCGTAACTTGTTACACAGCTCACTTCGAAAATCAGGATGTATTTGGTGAACAGTTTAACAAAGTTAGTGGCAAAGGTAGCATTGGCTTTTATGGAAGTGCTGGTCTGACTTACTGGGGAATTGGAACAAATATCAACCGCCAATTTTTTGATGAGGTATTTAACCTTAGAAACTTTATAACTGGTAAAGCCATTATGAATTCAAAGAACAGGGTCCCATCTGCCGGATTGTACGGTATTCAATTAAACATGCTTACATATTTAGGTGACCCTGTCCTGAAACTTGCTTTACCTAATTACCCGGATTTTGAATTAAACTCAAATGATATTACTCTAATTCCTGAAAATCCACTCATCGGTGATAGTGTTCAGGTAAAAATAAATATAACAAATCTGGGAACTATATTTCCGAATGATTCTGTTGTAGTTGAACTTTATGCTGAACTACCCGATACTAATTATCAGATTGGACTGATAAAAAGGCCAAGCTTCGGTGAAAGGGACTCTGTTTATTTTCCCTGGGTACCTGATCGAGGCGGATTGTACAGATTGACAGCTAAGGTAAATGAAACAGATATTATCATGGAAGAAGATCATTCGGATAATATTGGATCGTTACAAGTAATAATTTTCAATATAAGTGAACCAAATATTTTGGCTCCGATTGATGGATTTGTTTCTACTGCCAACCAAGTTGAATTTGTACTTTCTGACATTGGTTATTATTTACCAAAAGAACTCAGGTACTTTATCCAGATTGACACGTCACAAAGTTTTAATACTCCTCTCATCTCTTCGGGAGAAATAATTCCGAACAAATCTCACGTTAAGTGGAATGCTGCGGATCTGCCTTTAGGAATTTATTTCTGGAGAGCCAGAATTTTTGATGGTGTTGATTATGGTAACTGGAGTCCGATAAGAAGTTTTTCACTAATGAATGAACCGAAGAGCGGCTATTATGCTCATGGAGAAATCTTAAAAACTTTTGGTACATATAATATTAATTATTCAGAAGAAAATAAAAGTTTGTCTTTAAATACAGCACCATTACCAGCTAAGCCAAATAATAAAACACATCTACTTAACTTTACTCCTGAACCTGAATTACCCGATAGTTTAAAGCTTACTACCATTACAACAGATGGCACTTATATATATTTTGCTAACATCTGGTTTTATGCAAGAGAATTAACGGATGGAATGTCAATGATTTATAAGGTTGGAACAGGAAATAATGGAACGGTTGAAGGGCAATTTTATGGACCACTTTCATCATTTCGTGATACGGTTCTTCACAGCATAGTTTGTCACAGTGATGGTTATCTTTATGCAGCTATAGGTAAACCATATAATTTAGTCAGGATAAATACTGCTAATGAAGAAATTGATACCATCACAATTCCAGTTGGTATACTGAACAATGATAATGCTACACTTACTAATGGACCTCAATTTCTTACATCCGATGGTATGTATATTTATAATATTGCTAAGCGGGATTCATTGGGTAATCAGAAATATACTCTTAGAACATTTGATCCTTCGAATAATTGGTCATTGGCAAAAGCAGATATAAACCTATTCGGTACAAGTTATGATGATGGCTTCACTGGTTTTTTCGTTCATGGAGAACGTATCTATACCAGTGACTATTATAATAATTATATGAGAAGACATAATTTGAACGATGGATTCTTTGAGGAGGAATGGCTGGCTTCGGAACCGATGCCTTCAAATTTTAAGCATTATTTTGCTTGGTGTCAGGATTGGCAGCACGATAAAATATATGCTTCTGTCTTCAAATATGCTGACACCACAGTGGTTCCTAAATTTGGAAAGTTTGCAGGGTATTATGTTGATGCTAACGGCAGTATTACAACCAAACAAGTCGGTCCGGTAGCTTGGTGGAATAATTTAAAGTATGATCTGATCAATCCAAGTCCTACAGGAGTTTATTCAACTTCACTTTTAGGACAGAATTCTTCAACAAAGAATTGGGATACGCTTCAAGTAAATATTTCTGACTCACTTTCTCTTTCTGAAATTAATCCTGATCTATATACATATCTCAGGCTAAAATTTGATCTGATTGATTCAACTTTTCAAACGACAGAACCAATGGAAGTAAGAAGTGTTCAGTTTGATTATCAGCCGCTTTCTGACCTTTATGTTGAAAGAGAAGACTTTAATTTTCAGCAAGATTCACTCCTGCAAGGATATCCCGTAACGTTTGACTTTAAAGCAAGAAATTTTGGTGATGTTGCTTTCGATTCGCTGAAATTAAATTTCTATTTGAATGGACTCGATAGTTTAATTTATAGCCCGGTCGTAAGAGTTCCTGGTGATAGTTCGTCAACACCGGTTGAATATACAGTCGATACCAGAGGACTACTTTTTGAAAACGAAGTTACTGTATTTGGTGAGCAAAGAGAAAGAGAATATTTCTATTTCAATAATCTTACGGATCAGAAATTCTTCGTTGCTCGAGATTCGGTTCGACCTGTCTTTGATGTTAAATTTGATGGTCTGCAGATCATTGATAATGATATAGTATCAGCAACACCGGAAGTTGTTATAACGCTAGAAGACAATAGTCCTTTGCCGCTTGACACAACTCTGTTTACAATAGTACACAACAATAAGCCGTTAAGATTCTATCAGCCCGGACTCAGTTATAACTATGATGGTCCGGGAACTCCTTTTGTAATTACCTGGAAACCAACACTCAATGATGGTAGGCAGACTCTTGAAGTTCTTGCAAAAGATAAATCAGGAAATTTCTTTGACTCCACATCATATCGTGTGATATTTTATGTATTTAATGAGAATGATATAACAGATATTTATAACTATCCAAATCCATTTGCACGGTCAACTCATTTTACTTTCATTCTTAAAGGTCAGAATAAACCTGATGAATTAGATATTAAGATTTATACAATTGCCGGCAGATTGATTCGGGATATTAAACTTACGCCAACTGATTTAAT
>JALONF010000385.1 GCA_025455085.1 Ignavibacteriaceae bacterium | reverse complement strand
TATAATCTCGATAGAGAATCTGAAATAATTAGCGGCTTCTATATTGATCCCGAGGTGGAATATGAAATCGATTTAAAGAAATTGACCTTTAAAAATTCTGATGCTATGTTTTATATATCTCGAGATGACGTAATAATCAAAGAGCTTGGATATTATTTTAAAATGGACTTCTTTCTTAAAGCCTTCAAGCTCTCGTTTACTGTTGATATGAGAAATTTAACTCTTAACCTGGAATCTGAAGCAATACTTCCAGTGTATTCAAAATTTTTACGAGAGAAGAGGTATAATTCTCTTTCAGAAATACAAAGGCTTGAAGAATTTCCCCTGCTGTTTCCAAGGGACCGATCGATATTCAATGCCGGCTTTTTTGATTATAATCTTTCCGCGTCATATTCTCAGAATAACCTGCCATTCTATAATTATGAGTTGGGACTTGGCACCGAGGTTTTAGGAGGAGATTTAAAAACTGCTACACGCGGATCGATTGTGGAAAACAATTCTAATTTATCAATGTCAGAATACCGATGGCGATTTGCCCCCGACAAGAATAATATTTTAACATCTTTGACAATTGGAAAAATTACAGGTACCGGAATACAATCTTCTTATTCTTTCGATGGCATTCAATTAACTAATCAACCGCTTGAACCGAGAGAATCCTTTTCACGCATACTAATTGCTGATCGCACAATGCCCGGCTCAACCATAGAATTGTACGTTGACGATCAGTTATTTGATTTTACTCAAACTGACGAAGCAGGTAATTTTAAATTCTGGGTTCCTCTTATTTATGGTTCCTCATTTGTGAAACTGAAGTATTATAGCCCTAACGGCGAAACACGAACTGAGGTGCAATATTATCAAACGCCTTATGTTCTTAATCCGCCAAAGGAATTTAATTATACATTCAACTTTGGAAGACTTAATCAGCTTGATGATAAGTATGTTCAGGCCTCCGGAATATATGGTATCACTGATTGGCTGTCTGATGAGGCAGGAGTCGAATATCTTGGAAATGACCTTTTTAAAGAACCGATTTTTTATAACTCATTAACGTCGAGAATTTCATCGGGTTACCTTTTTAATATCCTTGCAGCACCAAATGCTTTCTACCAGTTATCCGCAAATGCAGTATATCCTTCGTTGGCTACAATTAATTTATCTTACCGTAACTATGAAACGAACTTGCTGTATAATCCAGTAGGTATTACTGATGAAGTTAATACAAATATGAACTTACCATTATACTTTGATGAGACTCCGCTTGTTATTCAGGCTATTGGAAATTATCAGAATTTAGAAACTTCAAATATTTATAATTTAAGAGTTAGCCTTACGAAGAATATTGAAAGCTATACACCCAATCTAACTTACGGCTTTAGACAATTCGGACAGGAGAGATTAATTTTTAAACAAGCGTTTTTATTAATTGGATTACTTAAATCCATTGATGTTTTTCCTGAGCCGTTTAACTTTTTTAGAGGAACATTGCTGAACACAGGTCTCAATTTCAATATATCTGCTGATGAAGTTGAATCATTCTATGTTTCGGTTGCCACGAATATTACAAGCACGCTTAGGCTACAATTTGATTTTGATAAAAATCTGATTTCCAATTTCACCAACACACGACTTAATATTTTTTTCGATCTGCCATTTACCCGGTCATATACTACTATGGGCAGAGACTACTTTACAACAAGCTTGCTGGGCTCTGTACTATATAATCCGGCAAGTAATCAATTTGATTTCTTTAACAGAGAGCAGATCGGACGGACTGTATCATCTTTCAGAATGTTTGTGGATGAAGATGGCAATGGGAAATTTGATGAAAAGGAACAGTTGATAAACGGAGGTAGAATAAAGATCCAATCAGCCAACAGTAATATACGAGTTGTTAAAAACGAAACATTGGTACGCGACTTAAATCCTTACACGATGTATAATATTCAGATTGATGAATCAAATGTGAAGGAACCATTATATACAGTTAAAGACAAAATGTTTTCTTTTGAAGCAGGACCTAATTATGTAAAAAATATCGATGTTCCGTTTTATGCTGTAAGTGAAGTAAGCGGATATGTAGTAAGAAGGCTTGAAACAACAAATTTACCACTCGCGGGTGTTAAAGTTCACATTGAAGGAGTGGATAATGATCAGAAAGTTATTGTTAATACTTTCAATGATGGATCATTTTATTATTTTGGTCTCCGGCCAGGGACATTTAAAATTTATGTTAACAAAGGACAATTGGAGTATTTGAATTACGAAGCAATACCTGGAGAATATGTGCTGAAGATTGGATTGGTTGGTTCTGAAAAACCTTTTGAGAATTTAAATTTTGATCTTTATAAAAAATAGCTGAACAAATTACCTTTGACTGAAATCACTTCAAAAAAAAGCGATTTTGATTTTTATTAAATGATACATAGTTTAGCATTACACTTGGGTGGATTCAATAATACTCATCATCCTCAACTGAAATTCACTCATCGAGTCATACCTCTGCCGCACAGCTAACGGCCAGGCAAACATTCATTAACAACAATTAACTAAGGAGGCGCAATGCGCAAAGGCTATTTTATTGCGGTGATTTCCGCAATATTTTTTCTAGTTTTTTTTGTACAGCTTGGGTGTTCTGAAGAGGGGT
>JALONF010000384.1 GCA_025455085.1 Ignavibacteriaceae bacterium | reverse complement strand
GATGATGTAAAGAATCATCATTTCTTCTCCGAGATGTGCAATTAAAACCGGAAGCGCTTCGTCGGAGGTTGCAAGATACGTTGCAACAAGCGTTCCCAGTGTTACTCTTCTGGAAAGAAACATTGTTGTTACAAAAACTGACATTCCGCATTGAGGAATTATTCCTAGAAGAGTTCCGGCAAGGGGTCCAAGCGGACCAGATATTTTCAATTTGGAGATAAGATTAAGCTGTTTTGTGTGGGAGAAGTATTCAAGAATAAAATACAGAATAAAAAGTGCTGGAATCATCAGGTACGTATCTGCAAGAGAACCAGAGAGTATTTCAAAAATTCCTGAGTGCTGATGTTGATGCATTTTATAATAAATACTTATGAAGAATACTTTTTTCTAAATCAAAGATCGTTTTCAAAAAGAAAATCTCTGATTGCCCTGTTAACGGCGAGTGGATTTTCTATTGGTGTCATATGTCCGGCACCCTCTACCAAAAGAAAGTTTGCATTGGGAATCTTGTCTGCTATTGATTTCATAACGTCCGGTGGCGACAGCTTGTCTTCACTGCCGCAAATTATTAATACAGGAATATCTATCTTTGAAAGGCTTTCTGTGGTGTCGGTTCTACCCGCCATTGCAAGCAAGCAACCTTTGACTCCGATGGGATTGCTCTTTTTTGATCGATCGACGATCTTTCTGAATTGAGCTGATTTCTCTTTTACAAACCTTTCACCGAAACAGTTAAGAATAAAGGAATCTATAAACTCATAAAATTTTCCGGAGTTGATCTGCTTTATTGCTGCTGCTCGTTTAAGCTTACCTTCATCATCATCTGCTGTAGATTTTGTATCACACAGAATAAGCGCACTGAATTTATGTTGAATTCTTTCTATGGCTCTCAATGAAATGTAGCCCCCCATTGATAGTCCGCAAAGAACGGGTCTGTTGAGTTTTAGCTCATCAAGTATTATTTCGAGATCATCAACAAAAGATTCCATTGTAAACTGACCATCCCCGGCTGGGGAATCCCCAAGTCCGCGAATGTCGTACGACACGCACAAATAATTTTTACTAAGATCGTCAACCTGATCCTGCCACATATTATGATCATAGGGGAAGCCGTGAACAAAAATTATAGATTCTGATTTGTGGTCATTCGATAAAAAAACCGAAAGTCCATTAATTGTTTTTTTCATCTTTACGGTTAAAATTTTGTTAAACTAGAATGAAATTTAATTCTTTATATCTTATTATTCATATAAGAAAAAAATAGTTTTCTCTTTTTACGGTTTTGTCAGATACTTGAAAGTAAGTACATGAAAATTGCCTTCGTCAGTACAGAGTGCGTTCCTTACGCAAAAACAGGTGGACTCGCAGATGTTGCCGGCTCACTACCGGTTGAACTTGCAAAACTCGGAAGTGATATAAAAATCTTCATCCCAAAATACTCGCTGATTGATGAAAACAGGCATGGTCTAAAGTATGACTGGAATATTGGCGAAATGCCTATCAGGATTAATGGAGTCATCCGCTCGGTTCACATTCATCAAAGCAAGCTTCCCGGGAGCGATATAGATGTTTATTTTGTTGACTGCCCACATTACTTCTATCGACACATAATTTATACAAACGACCCCGATGAAGATGAAAGGTTTACTCTTTTCTCAAAGGCTGTAATTGAAACACTTCAGCGATTGCAATGGGTCCCGGATGTAATTCACTGCAACGATTGGCAAACGGGTTTGCTTCCACTATTCATAAAAGATAATTACAACTGGGACAAGCTTTTCGATCACACGGCTACTATTTTTACAATTCACAACATCGGTTACCAGGGAAAGTTTAGCAAATCCACTTTGTTCAGTGCGGAGATTCGGGGAAGTTTATTCTATCCCGGTGGACCTGTAGAACAGGATGGCGGTGTTTCTTTTATGAAGACCGGAATATCCTTTGCCGATATTATTAATACAGTAAGCAATACTTATTCTCATGAAATCTTAACGCCAGAATATGGAGCCGGACTTGAAGCAACGCTAGAAAAAAGGAAGGATGATTTATACGGAATTCTCAACGGTGTAGATTATGATATCTGGAATCCGGAAACAGATAAACATCTTCCCTATCGTTATACCATTAATGATTTAAGCGGAAAATACCTGAACAAAAAATATCTCCTTAATCACTTTGGAATTCAACCAGACGAAAATATTCCATTGATCGGTATTGTATCACGAATGGTGCAGCAGAAAGGATTTGACATTTTTGCCGGCGCAATAAACGAGCTAATGAGCCTTGACGCCCAATGGATAATCCTTGGAAGCGGTGAAGACCAGCTTGAAGATCTGTTCCGAAAGCTTTCAAATCTGCTCCCCGGAAAAGTTGGCACATACATCGGTTATAATAACGAACTCTCTCATCTGATTGAAGCCGGTGCTGATATGTTTTTAATGCCTTCAAGATACGAGCCTTGCGGGCTGAATCAGATTTACAGTTTGAAATATGGAACGGTTCCGATTGTTAGAAAAACGGGGGGCCTCGCCGACACCGTAAAAGATTGGGACGAGCAAAATCATTTTGGATTTAAAGACGGTAACGGATTTTCATTTTACGATTACTCTGGATATGCGCTTTACAAATCTGTTGAGAGGGCTGTTAATGT
>JALONF010000056.1 GCA_025455085.1 Ignavibacteriaceae bacterium | reverse complement strand
AGGAACTGCTGGCTAAATTAAAAACAGAACTTTCTCCTTTTACAGTTGACTGCAGATTACGTCCGGAAGGTGCAAGCAGTCAACTCGTCTGGGATTTTGATAAATACACAGAATACCTGAACAACCGAGCAAGAATCTGGGAGCTTCAATCATTTCTGAAAGCAAGTTTTGTCAGCGGTGACGAAAAATTATTTGTGAAACTCACTAAAACATTTATTAAGAGAGTAGCGAAATTATCCGGGAAAGAAATCTTAACAGGGATTACCGGGATAAGATTAAAATCTTTATCTAGCTTTCCAGCAGAAATGAATCTTGTTGATCTCAAGAAAAATTCCGGAGGCTTAAGTGATGTTGAATATGTTGCTCATTATCTTCTTCTTTCAACGCCTGAATCTGCATTTAAGTTCATTGGAAGAGCTATTCCCGGAGTCTTAAGAGAACATACCACTGAATCAAAACACAAAAAAGTTTTAAATGAGCTCGCCGATAATTACATTTTCATTAAGAATTTAGAAATTTTTAACCAGCTTGCTTTCAGCAGCAGTTCTTCAAAGTTATCGATTGAAGAAAAGAAGTTTAATAAGCTCGCCCGTTAGTTACTCATCAATCATCCTAAAGAAATAGTATGACGTTTATAAAAAAATATTTCCACCTCGTTACTGCTTTTTTTGTATTCATCATTTATTTGTTCACGCTTGCACCTTCTGTTGTGCAAATTGATTCCGGAGAGCTAGCTGCAGTTCAGGCAACACTTGGAATTGCACATCCAACAGGTTATCCGTTGTTCACAATGATCGGTTATTTGTTTTCATTGATTCCGCTCCCTTTTACAAAAATATTTCAGCTGAATATTCTTGCAGCAATTTATTGTGCTGCCGCTGTGGGTGTTTTTACATATACAATAAAATATTGTCTTGATAATGTATCGGTTTTCAGGAAGAAAAATATATCTAAAGAATTATCTAAGAAAGAAAAGAAGAAAGGGAAAGATCAATCCATCACCGAGAAGCGAATTGACTTTCCAGAAAATTTCAAGTTAATCGCAGCAGTATTTGGGGGATTGACACTTGCATTCAGCAGAACGTACTGGTTTCAGAGTGTATCGGTGGAAGTGTATTCACTCCACCTGCTTTTAATTACATTCATCATTCTTTTTCTTCTTAAAGCATACATAAAATCTTTTGAGAATGATAATCTTACTAACTGGCTATTATTTGCTTTCTTCCTTGCACTTGGATTTACAAACCATCTTACGACATTGATGATACTCCCCGGAACTGCTTATCTGTATTTCTCAAGATACAAATTCAATTCAGCCAGCTTTAAAAAATTAGCATTGATGATTGCACTTTTCATTGTTGTTCTTGTAGTGATTTATTCTTACTTACCAATCAGAGCAGCTCAAAATCCAATTTTGAATTGGGGAAACCCAATTGACTGGGAAAGAATTTACAGGCACGTAACCGGCAAACAATACCAGGTCTGGCTGTTTACTTCTTTTGACTCGGCTGGTAAACAGTTCAGTCACTTTTGGAGCATCCTGCCTTTTGAGTTTTTCATCGGATTGCTTCTTGCTGTCATTGGATTGTTTGTTTCGATTTTTAAATCAAGAAAACTCGCATGGTTTATATTGATTACTTTCTTGTTCACTCTGCTCTATTCCATTAACTACGATATTCACGATATTGACTCGTACTTTCTGCTCGCATTTGTAATGCTGTCTTTCTTTGCTGCATTTGGTGCTTTGAAAATATTGGAGATGAAAAGTTTAAAGAAAAATATAGCACTTATCATTCTGGCAGTCGTGTTAGCCATTCAATTCTTCTTCAATTTCAGGGAGGTCAACCAGAGTAACGTTCACACTTATGAGGATTACACAAAAGCTGTAATGAACACTGTTCCTAAAAATTCGATTATCTTCAGCTACCAATGGGATTATTTTATTTCCGCCTCTTATTACTATCAGTTTGTGGAAAATTATAGGAGAGATGTCACGGTTATCGATAAAGAATTGCTGAGAAGATCTTGGTACTATAATCAAATTAACAATCATGATTCTAAAATATTTTCAGGTATTAAAAATGAAATTGATCAATTTTTAGTTGCACTACAGCCATTTGAACGCGATGAAAATTTTGATTCAAACAGGCTTGAAAATATATATCAGTCAATAATGAGTAATCTAATCCGAACAAATATTGACAAAAGAGAATATTTCATAGCTCCGGAGTTGGTAGAACAGGAAATGAAGCGCGGTGAATTCAAACTTCCGGAAGGTTATAACCTCGTTCCTCATTTATTTTTCTACAAGGTAGTTAAAGGAAGTGAATACGTGCCAGCCCCTGAACCTGACTTTACAATCAGGATTGCGTTGAATAGAAATTATTATATTGATAATATTGAAAATATGGTTGGCAGAATGCTGTCTAACAGAGCGTATTATGAAGTTCAGAACGGAAGGTCGGACAGAGCGAAAGTTTATCTAAAGAAAATTCTTAATGATTTGCCGGGATTCAAACTGCATCCGGCATTGCAAGATGTACTTAAAAATTAATCTTTTATCGCTTCAAGAAGTTCTTCTATTCTTTCTTCAGGAAGTTCAGTCTTTGTTCTGAAGGATTGAAGAGTCACATCCATCTGCTGGATAAGATTACGTTTGTAATACTTCGGCGCATAAACAGAGCCATCAATCATATAAATTCTTCGAAGCTCTTCATCATAGAAAAAATAATTAACGAACGGTCCACCCATACCTTTAATATTAAGCTCCCACAGACCCTGTGTGAATAATGCATACCTTCCATTAAAATTAACTTCCTTGACCACAAAGTTATCGGCTGCAACCACAACGTACGAAGCATCATCTGAAGTTTGATAGAATTTTTTAGTGAGCCTGTCGCGAATAACTTTAATTGAATCCTGCGTGAGATAATCCGGAGTTGCATTATCAATCCAGTGAATGAAAATCCATCGTTCCATTTCACTGCCCGGTGATCTGCGCAGCCATATAAATTTATCTTCTGGTTTATCAAGAGCAACTACAAAATCAGCCTGAACATAAATCACCCAGCCGTAATCTCTTAAAAACTTCCCTTCAATATCTTTCTTTTCATAGGTAGGATTATAAAGATTGCTGAATAATCTTTCATCAGATTTTTTTTGGAATGTATAAAGGAGATTTTCCGAGTTGCTTAAAATCTTTTTATTAAGCTCCTCAATCGATTGCGCCGAAATAAGAGCAACCATTTGATTCTTTGCCCACAAATCGTTTTTATAGACGATAAAAACTGAATCCGAAGCTAATCTTGATTCAACTGCTGAATCAACAATTGCCTGAATGTATGTGGATGTGCGGCTGCCAGAATTAAGTGGAGCGGCAATAATCATATTTTTGGTTCTTTTATTATTGTCAATTTGAGAAGCGTTTATTCTTTTTAGTGTAAAAAGTTTTTCCGGCTGGGGCGTGAATATTTCTTTCTCAAAAACTGATTGAAGAGACCCGGCTATCGCTTCGTATTCAACTGAATCTGCCACAACTATTATTTCATCTTCAAAACCTTTTGCAGGTTTGTTTGTAGAATCACATGAAATAAAGATAGCGGAGATTAAAATGATAAGTATGTATAATAAATTTTTCATAACTACCTCGGTACGATTGATAGTGTTAATTCCAGATTTGGCAGCAATGCCAGATACAAACCCCACATAGCAAACCCGACAGAAAGCGGAATAGATAAATTATCATCAACCAGCTTAAAAGAAATATTTTCTACAATTGCACCAACGAATGCAGCAATAAATCCGATTAAATATTCTTCAAAAAATCCGCCAACTTTGGGTGTAAATAAAATCACAATACATGCACTAACAAAAAAGGTTAAAGTTCCCTCCAGACTTTTTGAAAGAAATTTATGCTTGCCGAATTTTCTGCCAATGAGTGCTGCAAGTGAATCGCTGATAATAAGAATGGAAAATGCGGAGATAAAAATTATTTTGGGAAAAATCAGGACACTGATTAGCGCTGATATTAAAACGTAAGTGGCACCGTTAAGATTTTTCTTTTTGTGGTCAAGTTCGTGTTCACGCAGAAGAACCCCGAAAAATTTATAAAAAATTTTTCCTGTCTCCGGGTGAAGATATCTGCCGAAATCAATAATAAGAGCTATTGCTGCAAGTATTCCAAGAATAAGTGCAGCGGCCTCAGTAGTAATAAAATAATAGATTATCGGTATGGAGAGCGAGGTAAGATGAATTAATTTACGGAATAATTCATCCTTGTACTTAATAGTACCATTATCAATTTGCGTCATCTTTTACTGGAGCATCCTTTTGCTTACGCTGCTGCATCATTGCTTTAACATGTTCAGGAATATCTTCCTGTTTCTTATCGGTTCCATTAATTGCTGGCACCGGAGGAAGTTTTTCACCCTTTATAATCCTTTCTATTTCCTCAGAATCCAGAATTTCACGTTCAAGCAGCTCCATAGAAAGTTTATGAAGCAAATCAATATTATCTCTTAAAATTTTCTCAGCACGATTCATGGCACTATTTATAATGCCCCTTATTTCTTCGTCTATTTCGATTGCAGTTTTTTCACTGTAATCTCTGTGCTTCTGAATTTCTCTTCCAAGAAAAATTTCTTCTTCCTTTGCACCATAACTCATTGGTCCAAGCTTCTCACTCATTCCCCATTCACAAACCATCTTGCGTGCAATGTTTGTAGCTTTTTCAATATCGTTACCGGCACCGGTTGTGTAATGGCTAAAAACTATTTTCTCCGCAGCTCTTCCCCCAAGAGCATAAGTAATCACGGCTTCAAGATATTCTTTTGAGTAAGTATGTTTTTCGTCAATAGGAAGATAACTTGTAACACCAAGTGCACGACCTCTTGGAATAATAGTTACTTTGTGAACTGGATCAGCTTCGGGGATCATTCTGGCAACGAGAACGTGACCGATTTCATGGTAAGATGTCGTTTTCTTTTCCTCTTCAGAAATAATCAAACTCTTTCTTTCCATTCCCATCATTACTTTATCTTTAGCCTCTTCAAAGTCGGACATCTCAACTTTTTTCTTATTCTTTCTTGCAGCGAGAAGAGCAGCTTCATTAACGAGATTTGCAAGGTCTGCACCGGCTAAACCAGGAGTACCTTTGGCAAGAACTTCAAGATTTACTTTCTCTTCAAGAGGAATATTTCTTGTATGAACTTTCAGAATCCCTTCTCTTCCTTTTACATCCGGTCTGTCAACAACAACCTGGCGATCAAATCTTCCCGGCCTCATCAGAGCAGGATCGAGAACATCCGGACGGTTGGTTGCAGCAATTATTATCACACCGCTGTTCTGTTCGAAACCATCCATCTCGACGAGTAATTGATTAAGAGTCTGTTCTCTTTCATCATGACCGCCACCAAGACCAGCGCCGCGATGTCTTCCGACAGCATCGATCTCATCGATAAAAATAATGCAAGGCGCATTCTTCTTTCCTTGCTCGAAAAGATCTCTCACACGACTTGCACCAACTCCAACAAACATTTCCACGAAGTCCGCACCACTTATCGAGAAGAACGGAACGCCTGCTTCTCCGGCAACTGCTCGAGCAAGTAATGTTTTACCCGTTCCGGGAGGTCCGAGTAAAAGTACACCGCGAGGAATTTTTCCACCAAGCTTTTGAAACTTGGTTGGCTCTTTTAAAAATTCAATTATTTCCTGAAGTTCAACCTTGGCTTCATCGGCACCGGCAACATCACGGAATGTAACTCTCTGACCTGACTGACTAATAAGTTTCGCTTTACTTTTTCCAAATGAAAATATTCCACGTGAACCGCCGCCTTGACCTTGCATTCGTCTCATAATTATTATCCAGACTGCAATTATTAAAAGCCAGGGTAAAAACCCGAGAAGAATATTTAGCCACTCGCTTGACTGTTTATCGAATGAGTAAGTGATTCCTTTTTCTTTCCAAAGTGCTTCCTCATCTCTTACGATCGGTTCCGGAATATAAACCGAGATTGCTTTAACCTTTGTGTCTGTTCCATTAATATTCACCGAAGTCTCTGAAGTTAAATCAGCACGGAAGAAGTAATCATTAATATCCGACTTGGTAATAGTAGCTTCTTTTATTTTATCCGTTTCATTTAGAAGCCTTCTGTATTCAGCAAAAGGAATATCTATATAAGTCTCCTGGCTGGTTCTGAAAACCTGCATAACAATAACTGCGGCAACAACCACAGCACCCCAACCGAATACCATCCGCAAAACTTTCGACCAATCAAAATCTTCTGGTTTGTTGGGGCCAGATCCTTTTGGATTTTTATGTGGTTTTTTTTCGTCGTTATTATCAGCCATCAAAAAATTTCTTATATCTAAATTCATTAAAAAATTATTCTCCTTTTTCAATTTAGCACGTGAGATATTACTCATGAATAATAAAGACCACTTTTACGAGTAATCTCAAGTGTTTAAAACGTAAATTCCCCTCAAATTCCTGTATTTTTGAGCAAAATCCAGACCATAGCCAATAACAAATTTATCGGGAATACTGAAACCAATATAATCAATTTTAACGTCATATTTAAGGCTTCCGGGCTTCACCAGCAGCGATACAACCTTCATACTACTTGGGCTTTTCTCGGAAAAAAGTTCCTCAATGTATTTCAATGAAAGTCCGGTATCAACAATATCTTCAACAATGATAATGTCTCTATCGTTCACCTCGCAGTTAAGTTCTTTGAGCAATTTCACATTGCCAGAAGAAATTTTTGCATCGCCGTAGCTTGAAAGTTTAAAGAAATCCACTTCACAATCAATGGTAAGATATCTAATCAGATCTGACATGAAAAGAAATGAACCATTCAATACCCCAATGAAAACCGGTACAGAAGATTTATACTCCGAAGATATCTGAGCGGCGAGTTCTCTGATTCTGGTTTGAATTTGCTCTTCAGTAAAAAGCGGGACAAATTCATCATTACCGATTATTACTCTCTCAGGTGAATTCATTTGTCAGTTAAAGATAGTTTTAAAATCTTTTTAGTTTCTGGCTTTACTTTAAATCTTTCGTCAATCCGAAGTCCGATAACCCAAATAATCTTACCGGAATTTGTTAGAACAAGATGTTCATTTTTTTTCAGTGAAGAGATCTTTTCGTCCATAAGAAAGTCTGAAATCTTTTTTGTGCCCTTCATTCCGATTGGGTGAAATCTATCTCCATTCTTCCATCGTCTGATTTCAAAATCATTAGTTAGCCCATCGGCCGAAATAAACTCAATAGATTTGTTCGGAGTGAACTTAAACATTTTTCCAGTGATTTTAATTATGGAAATTAACTTCCCATCAATTCTTACATTTTGACCCACTTTAATTTTGTAAGTGGGCTTCATGCTTTTTGTGAAAGTTTTTTTTCCAATAACCAACTCGCCTCTTTCTTTGGATGCGATTATGTCTTCCTTGAGATGAACTGATCTTCCGCTTTGTGCTTTCATCAGACCAACTAAAGCAAAAATATTTTCCGAGTACAGCTCAAAATCAAAATTATTCTCAACTGCTGATTTCAGAAAAATGCCGAGTAAACTTTTATCAATCTGCAATATCGTTTTTAAATTTATCCGAAGCACCTTGCCATCAGACTCAATAGCCTTCTGAGCAATCAGTTCTACCTGCTTTTCGATGAATGAATTAATTTCAGAAATAATCTTCGATGTGTTGCTGATCTTTTCTTCAAGCCGGGGATTTAATTTTTGCTTCAGCTTTGGAATAATTTCATTCCTGAGGAAGTTTCTTTCATAGTCTGAATCAAGATTACTTTCGTCAACCCTGAAAGGAATTTTATTTGCTTTAAGATATTTCCTGATTTCTTCAGCGTTGAGGCAAAGTATTGGACGGATGATGTTGTCTCTCCTAATCGGAATTCCAGATAGTCCTTTTAAACCAGCACCTTTAATAAAATTCAACAGAATTGTTTCAATATTATCATTCGCGTTATGAGCTGTTGCAATTTTATTGAATCCGATTTTCTTTGCTGCTTTAGCAAGTTCATTGTAACGGATTTCTCTTCCGGCTTCTTCAATCGAAACTTTAAACTTCTTTGCATAAGCCTTTATATCTTTAGAAACACCAATGAATTTAATCTTATTTTTTGAACAGAAGTCAGAACAAAATTGCTCATCCTCTAACGCAGTTTTTTTGCGGAGGTTATGATTCAAATGAAATGCAGCTAAATCTAATT
Organism: Ignavibacteriaceae bacterium; assembly: GCA_025455085.1. Classification (GTDB taxonomy): domain Bacteria; phylum Bacteroidota; class Ignavibacteria; order Ignavibacteriales; family Ignavibacteriaceae; genus IGN2. The sequence goes on along the minus strand of JALONF010000056.1, from coordinate 1,444 downwards.
TAAATCTGTTTTTGAATTTCAGCAGAAAGGAAAGCAGGAAAGCCGAATCAGCACCACCACTCAATGCAACAAGAATTTTATCACCCTTATTGATAAGATTATTTTCATCAATAAATTTAAGGGCTTTTTGTTCGATGGTTTTTGTCATTTAAATTGGGATGATTTTGAATCACGATATCCCACTTAAGCCGTGGGCTATTTAAAACTAAAAAAAATTATGAGTTGTTTTAAAGACACAGTTTTAAAAAATTTATCTAACTGATTTCAATAATTTCATATTCAAGTAACCCGGCAGGAGCTTGAATTTTAACTTTATTACCCACCTGGGTATTAAGCAAACCTTTTCCCACCGGAGATGTGATGGAAATTTTACCTTCCTGGAAATCTGCTTCTTCGGGTGAGACAAGCAGGTACTCAAACATTTTTCCGTTCTTTAGATTTTTAATTTTAACTTTGGACAGAATATGAACTTTACCTTCTTCGAATTGTGAAGGATCAATTTCTCGTGCACGCGAGAGCATATCTTCCATTTTAGCTATCTTAAGCTCAAACAAACCCTGTTCTTCTTTTGCAGCATCGTATTCGGCATTTTCTGAAAGATCACCATGTGAACGGGCTTCCGCAATCTTTTCAGCCATATTTTTCCTGCCATTAGTTTTTAGTTCTTTGAGTTCTTTTTCTATCTCTACAATTCTTTCCCTAGTGAGATAAACAAAGTTTCCGTCTGCCATTTCCATCCTTTTGATTTGATAAAAAAAATTGCCACCGTCCCGATTATTGAGACAGTGGCAAACCAAAATTAAGGAATTAACTTTTGGATGTCAAGACATCATTACTTTAGCAGTATCATCTTTCTCGTCTCAGTGTAATTTTCAGATTCAATTTTGTAAAAATACACTCCACTGTTCAGTCCAGTTGCATCGTATTCTATCTTATGCTTACCTGTTTCAACCTGACCATTTATTAAAGTTGCAACTTCTTTACCAAGCACGTTGAATACTTTTAATGAAACGATTTCACTTTTCGGTATTGAGAACTCAATTGTTGTAGAAGGATTAAAGGGATTTGGATAATTCTGTTCAAGGCTGTAGTTCGATGGTTGGTTAAAATCTTCAACTTCAGTTATTACAGTATTGTTTTTCAATATCCAGTTGCCCGGATCAAATACAATTGATGTTGGATTTCCAACTACCTGAAATTGAAAATTTTGAGTTTGTGCATTATTAAATAATGTAACAATTGTATCTCCCATTGAAGTATTCAGCTTAATCTGTACAGGCATTGTGAAGTAAGACGGATTTGTATTCACATTCTGATTTATGTTTATAGTAACATCATAAAGATCACCGCTTAACTGTGTTTTATTCCAGCCGACAGTATAAGTTGGTTCGTTTTCTCCGTATATCCATTCCTGGAAAAAATAATTCAAGCTTTGTCCATAAAC
>JALONF010000383.1 GCA_025455085.1 Ignavibacteriaceae bacterium | reverse complement strand
CTTTTCCGGAAATAATAGTTTTGCTGCGGCGCTTTTCTAATTCGCTTCTGATTTCATAAGATTTCTCTTCGGTAATTTTGAAAGAGGCAACAGAGAATATTGCAATCAGTGCACCGACTGCAGGAATACCAACATCTACAACTCTCATCCAGAAAAACGTGCTGGATGTTTGAGCGCCGCCAAAATCAACAACGAAACCAGTACCATTTAACAGAAAACCTGAAAGACCGAATGCCAAAGCCATTCCAAGCTTAACCATCCACCAGTAAATCGCTCCAAACATACCTTCACGTCTTTCTCCGGTTTCCAGCTCGTCGAGGTCACATACATCTGCAATCATTGAGCCCATTAAAGTAAATAAAGCACCCATTCCTACAGCTATAAACGGTGCTGGAATAAGTACTTTCCATGGTGCCATCGGATCGTAACAAAACCATTTTAAAATGCTGCCAAAAAGCATTATTGATGTAGCAATTATGAAAGTTTTTCTTTTGCCAATCCTTGATGAGATCCAGGTAACTCCTGCTATTGCTGCAAGTGTCGAAATTGTAGTTACCGTTCCGAACAATCCCATATATTTTGCACCCATATCATTATCGCCGCCACATACGTAGAATATTGTAAGGTAAGAACTAAATGCTCCAACAAGCATAATTCCATTAAAAAGGAAAAACGTACCTGCACATAGTTTTAAAAATTCTACTCTTTTAATAGTTATCATTAGCCCTTTTGAAAATTCAACTATGTTTCTTTTCAAGCCTTCCAAAAATTTATTTTTTACTTTTACTTCCCCGTCCCGAGCCACAAATCGTTCTTTGCAAAATATTGCGGGCATAATCCCAACCACTGCAACAAAAACACCGATTATAATCGCAAGAGTTCTTGCGCCTTGAACAGAATCAGAGAAGAATCTATCATTTTCCATAAATGCATAGAACCATGGAAGTGTTATCCATGCGAACTGTCCCATAAAATTCATAACACCCATTAAGCGTGTTCGTTCGTGATAATCAGAGGTAAGCTCATAGCCCAACGCAACCCAGGGTGTTGCAAAGATTGTATAAAATAAATAGAAGATGATTGAACCAATAAGGAAGAACCAGAAATAAAACATTTCACTGTATCCTCCGGGCAGCTGCCACATTAAGGCAAATGTCAGTCCCACAAAGATTGCACCTATGAAAATGTACGGTCTTCGTCTTCCATATTTAGATCGAGTGTTGTCTGAAATATATCCCATTATGGGGTCAGTCAATGCGTCGGTTAATCTAGGTATTGCTTGCAGAGTACCAACTAGTGCTGGATTTATACCGAGACCCACATTCAACACAATAGACATATATCCTATTGCACCACCAAGCAGGTTATTGACAATTGATCCTAACCCATAAGAAAACTTTTGACCAAAGGATATCCGATCGCCTGGTGCTGTTTTATGAATTTCTTTACTGCTCATTAACTTTCCTGACTTCCAATTGAAGGTGAAGAAGTAAATCTTTTATTAAATATATTTCGAAAGGTGTTTCGCTTGTAGGAAAACCAACATAGTTTCCACCAACAGCTACATTGAGTATTATGAAGAAAGGTTTATCAAACACCCACTCGCCCGGCAAATCCTCGGGTTTAATTTCCTGATAAAGTACATCGTCGACATAAAATCTTAGATAGTTTATTCCCCATTCAACTGCAAACAAGTGAAAATCTGTATCAAATCTTTTATTCTCAAAACCAAAAGTTTTTGTGACACTGTTTCCGCCTGAATATCCGGGACCATGAACAGTACCATTAATTAAGTTAGTTTGTTGGCCACGAAATTCCATAATATCAATTTCACCACATTGAGGCCAGCCGACTGTTTCTACACCAGAACCTAATAACCAGAAAGCAGGCCATATTCCAGGACCCCAGGGCATTTTAATACTTGCCTCAAATCTGCCGTAAGCTTGCTCAAATAATCCTTGAGTTTTTATTCTTGCAGACGTAAATGCTCGTCCCATGTAAGACTCTCTTCTGGCGGTAATAGCAAGGTTTCCAAAACCATCCAGAGATACATTTTCCGGTCGGTCTGTATCATATTCAAGTTGTGCATTACCCCAGTCTGTCCCGATATCATAAGTCCATTTTGTAGAATCCGGGCTAAGACTTGCAGAACCCACAAATTCATCCTGCCAAACAAGCTGCCAGTTTGGAACTTCTGGATCCAATGCGTTATCACAAGATTGCAATGTAAAAAGTATCAGTGCAAAAAATAAAAGTATTAAATTTTGTTTCTTATTGGATTTCATAAATTCTCCTATTACTTCTAATTTCTTTTAATAAATAATTAATTTTTTAATTCATTACTGCTGGGACAATATTCTTCCGTAAAATTTTAGGATCGATAAATGCTTGTTCAATCGCTAAAGTAGCCGCACCTAATGCAATTGCTTGTGAACCAAGCTTACTGGTGAGTATTTTAGTTTTACTAACACTACTGACAAGAGCACAATCATCAATTTTTCTCTGAATAGGATTAATAACTAACTCACCAAGGCGTGATAGGCTGCCGCCTATTATTATCATATCCGGATTTAATAAATTGACAAGACTTGTAATTGCGCTTGTTAGATAAGTGGTTGATTCTGAAACTATCTGAATAGCTAAAGAATCGTTGTCCAACGCCGCATTTTCGATATCAAGTATACTTGGACTTCCATTCAATAATGGACTACCGGGATAAAGGTTTGAAAGTGTTTCTATTCTTTCTTTCAGAGCCCAAGCAGAAATGACAGTAGCCAGACATCCCCTCAATCCGCAGCCACATAATCTTCCGTTTGGATCAATTGGCATATGACTCATTTCACCAGCAATGCCTTTTGAACCACGATACAATTTTCCGCCAAGGATATAACCGGCTCCAATTCCATTTGATATCTTTATATAGATAAGATCATTAACATTCTTGCCTGCACCCCACCAGTGTTCAGCTAAAGCACCAAGGTTTGCATCATTATCCAGATATACTGGCACATGATATTTTTCACGTAATCTTTCCAATCCACTTTTACCATGCCAGGCGGGGATTATTGTTTCAGATAAATATTCGGGACGGATTGGGTCAACTGGGCTTGGCACAGATACTCCAATACTTAAAAGCATTTTGGAACCCTGCCTCAATGTCGAAAAGCATTCATTACAAAGTTCGTCTATTAGCTTATGAGTACCTTCGGGATTTTCTCTAACCGGATAGTCCTTCTCTTTCCATAGAAGTAATTTGCCGCGCAAATTAGTCATGGCAACAGAAACGTGTGTAGCACCTATATCAATACCAAGAATTACTTTTGCATCATCCTGAAATTGAAGCATAATTGGTTTTCTACCGCCGCTCGATTCACCAATTCCAACTTCGGCAACCAATCCGGTCGGAAGTAAATCCTTTATAATTTCCGTAACAGTTGAACGAGATAAATCTAACTGGCGTGAGATTTCGGCTCTTGAAATCTTATGTTCACGCCATATTAGTCTCAAGATAGAATCCTTTAATGAAAGTGTGATCTGAGGATCTATTTTATTTTCAGCTGTACTGTTTATTCTATGCATGATTCGTTATGAATTTAAATTGAATTATAAATTCACTTATTTATGAAATAGTATGTTATCTACATAAACAGTATTCGGATCTCCTGATATAATCAACTGTGCTAAATGGCCCTTAGTTGTTAAGCCTGTAAAATTCGATAGTGGAATATCAAAGCTTACCCACTCACCAGTGGCTAAAGGAGGTATCGAGCTTGCATTTAAAGTAAGTTCGTGCTCAACATCATCTCCACCTCCGAATGTACCATTAGCTCCAAAATCAACAAGCTTGATTTTGAACACAGCGGGAAGTGCTGTTGGATCCGGCGTCCAGATATCCATACGAAAATGTGTCATTGAAGTTGCATCAACGGTTTGACTGATAAATTCAATTCCAGCAAAAACCAAATTTGTGTAAAGTTTGGTATCATTACCTGCTATTTGAACATCGGCTACATCTGCCTGATCCCAAGAAGCTGACCAAGTATCAACAGGCACATTTGTATATGGATTGCTGAAGAACAATGAGATCACATCAGCTGCAGGATAAGTTGGAGTTGGTGCCGGTGTTGTAGGCTCTGTTGCTGGTCCTGCTTCTTTATAGAAATATACATTATCTACATAAACTGTTGGCAGATCTCCCGAAATTACTAATTGAGCAAGATGAGCTCTTGTAGTCAGACCAGTAAATGCAGAAAGAGGAACATCCAGTTGAACCCATTCCTTTGTAGCAAGTGGAGGATTAGTGTTAGCTGTAAAAGTAAGTTCGTGCGATACATCATCTCCGCCGCCAAAAACTCCGTTTGCTCCAAAATCAACTAATAAAACTTTGAATGACTTATTAGGAGTAGTTGGATTTGGAGTCCAGATATCCATGTGAAAATGTGTCATCTGTGTTGCATCAATAGTTTGTGAAGCGAATTCGATTCCATTGAAATTCAGATTTGTATAAAG
>JALONF010000382.1 GCA_025455085.1 Ignavibacteriaceae bacterium | reverse complement strand
TGCGGGTTGTGTATGCAGCAGCAGAGATTTCATTAATCAAATGATGGATATAAATTCTGGTACGGCAATGCTGCTTGGTCCTGTTTTAGATAGCCACAGGGCGGCAAGCATTTTGAAAAATCTTCATTCACTGCATATAAGAATTGAGAAACACAGCAAGAATGCAATGTATCTTGCTGAAAATTTTGAAAGACTTGGACTGAAAGTTTACTATAAAAGAATTAATGAACGATGGATTTGGATTTGGCGGAATGCTGGCAATTGATGCAGGTGACGAAAAAATCGCGGATGCTTTGATGAAAAGAATGCAAGATGAAAAAGTTGGCTACCTGGCTGTCAGTCTTGGATACTTTAAAACTTTGTTCAGTTCACCGGGTCATAGCACTTCTTCAGAAATTCCGAAAGAAGAACAGCTAAAAATGGGGCTTAGTGAAGGACTTGTTAGAATATCAATTGGTTTGGATAACAACATCCACAAAACATTCGAGCGAATAAAAAAATGTATGGTTGATGTTGGCTTGTTGAAGACTTAATACAATGAAGTTGTCATTCCAACGAAAGTGGGAATACATTATTAATATTGCTGGATTAGTCTGATATAGATTCCTGCTCCTGCCTGCCGCAGGTAGGTTCGCAGGAATGACATTTGGATAGTTTATTTTTTGAACAACCAGAAGATAAGCGTGAGCAGCAGACTAATTATTACCATCGTTGTTATAGGAATGTAGAGTTTAAAATTCGGCTTGTCAATTATGATGTCGCCTGGCAGCTTCCCAATCGGCAGCTTGATTAGCCACGGCCAGAGCAATCCGGCAAGTAAAATTACTATACCAATTATTATTAAAGTTCGCTGCATAGTTTAATTTCAATATTCACTTCAAAAATACATTTCATATTTTATCAAAAAAAACTATTGGTTACAAAATCCATCTCCTAATTCACTATTTTAGCGATGATGAAATTTCTTTGTGATGTTTAAATTATCTTAACCAAATAAATGGTCTGATGAATAGAACTGTTAGAAGAATTGTTATCATCCTCACTATTCTCATTCTGCTGCCGGCAGTATTTTTTACTGTTAATGAAATCCTATCCCTAAAACAAAACGAAGAAGTAATCTCAAAAATTTATTCCAACCAGCTTGATGCAATTCTTTATTCCGTTAACCAGTATTCTGAAGATGTTGTGAGTGACTGGGCAAGCAAGATTGACAAGTTCCATGATGATTTGAATAATTTCGATGATGTAAAAATTCATTTATCCATTGATAGTTTCTATAACCAGTTTCCCTCTTTGTCCATAATCTTTGTGGCTGACAGTGTGAATAGTGAAATAAAACTTATTGTGAAAAATGAGGATAATAACTCGCTGAGTAAATTAGGTGAGTTAAAAAAATCTGTTAAAAATATTCTATCCGAAAATCAACATCTTGTAAAAAGACTTTTAACTTATAAAAAAGCAGGCTACCGAAAGCTTGAACCTATCAAATCAGATACAACTACAGATGCCTCAATTTTACTATTTATTGAAGAAACTCCAGAAGGCTTGAATAGGATAACCGGCATGATGATAGACCCTAAAGAGTTTACATACCGCATACTTTCACCCAAAATTCAGGAGATTGCTCAAAAGGAGTTTTTGATTTCAGTCTTTAATCGTGAAGAAAATTATCAGTATAATTCTTCGAGGGATTTTAAAGTGGGAGAAGTGCAGCAATCTAAATCTTTATGGATTTTCCCTGACTATCAAATTGGAATTTCACTTGTTGGACAAACTATTGAAGACCTTGTTCAGCAAAGAGCGCTAACAAATATTTTGTTGATTGGTTTACTTACCGTTGTTTTGATAATTGGTGTGTGGATTGTTTACAGGAATATTAAAAAAGAAGTCGAGATTGCTCAGATAAAATCTGATTTCGTTTCGAATGTTTCTCACGAGCTGAGAACACCGCTTTCACTAATAAGTATGTTCTCTGAAACTCTTGAAATGGACAGAATAAAAACCGAAGAGAAGAAAAAAGAATACTATTCAATCATCAGCCAGGAAGCTAACAGGCTGAGCAAAATTGTGAATTCAATTCTCAACTTTTCAAAGATGGAAGCAGGGAAGAGGCAATTTAATTTTGTTGAAAGCTATTTGAATGATGTTGCAGAGAATGTTTACCGATCGTATAAATTTCATCTTGAGCAGAAGGGATTTATTTTCAACATTATCAAAGATGAATCCATCCCGATAATAAAGGTTGATGAGGAAGCAGTTTCAGAAGCGATCGTTAATCTTGTTGATAATGCAGTTAAGTACAGCGATAGTAAAAAAGAAATTCAAATTCGCACAGGAATCTATGACAGTTTTGCTTATGTGGAAATTGAGGATAAAGGAATTGGAATTCCATTAAAAGATCAGAAAAAAGTTTTTGAAAAATTCTTCAGAGTGAGTTCGGGTAATGTTCATAATGTAAAAGGCTCAGGCATAGGCTTAAGCATCGTGAAACATATTGTTGATGCACACAAAGGTAAGATTGAATTGAGCAGTGTAGTTGGAAAGGGGAGTAAGTTTATATTATTATTTCCATTGTCACACTGAGCTCGTCGAAGTGTGACATTAATTTAATGATATTATAAAGTCAGTCTTCGACAAGCTCAGACTGACAAAAATAAATTTAATGTAGAATGAAATGGTCAAAATTCTAATCGTCGAAGACGAACCAAATATGCGGATGGGTTTGCGTGACAATCTCGAGTTTGAAGGTTACGAGGTTGGCATCGCCGAAGATGGTGAAAAAGGTTTGAAGATGATCCGTGAAAATGGTGAAAAAGGTTTGAAGATGATCCGTGAAAACCAGTACAATCTTATCATTCTCGATGTGATGATGCCCAAGATGTCAGGCTTTGATGTGTGCAAGACAATCCGTAAAGAAGGTGTGCAGACTCCTGTCATTCTTCTCACCGCAAAAGGTGAAGAGATAGACAAAGTGCTCGGACTTGAATTAGGTGCTGATGATTACGTTACAAAACCATTCAGCTTACGTGAACTTCTTGCAAGAGTTAAAGCAGTTTTGCGAAGAGGTGAAACCTCTATTAACACAAATACTTCTGAATCTGTTATCGGAAAGCTGACAGTTCATTTTACAGGTTACCAGGCATACGAGGAAGGAATTCCGGTGCAGATGTCCCACAAAGAATTTGAAATACTTCACTATCTCTGGAAAAAAAGGAACCAAACTGTAAGCAGGGATGAACTGCTAAACAACATCTGGGGCTACGATGAGAATCCAGCAACCCGTACAGTTGATAATTTTATTGTTAAGCTGAGAAACAGGATCGAAAAGGATCCCAACCATCCCCAAATTATTTTAACTGTTCACGGGATTGGGTATAAGCTGGTGAGTTGAGAAAGTAGTCATATGGCATTTTTCCACCCACTACTAAATAATAGTTCCAATCTCTTTGCATTGTCCTCTGCCAAGTGGCGAGCCTCTGTTAGACTATCAGTAATTAATGTATCTTTTACATTTATTACATGCCAGCTATGTGTCCTAACTGCATTCCCTGCATCACGCCATGCCACCCATGCGACATACCGATAACCAAATGTTCCATTACGTCGCTTGAATATCTCAAGAAAGATTTGACCACAATTTATCTCTCGCCATTCAACAACATCACTCTCAGGAAAATATTCTCTTTCCGGCGCTATTTGAGGTCTCCAGAATTCATCAATTAATAAGTTCATATTGCGGCTTTTGTTTTTGTATAACTAATAATACTTTTTAAATAAATATTTGATTTATTTACAAAAGCTCATTCCTAAAATTCTTTAACAGGAAATATTATCAGATAACTCCCATCTAATCATTATGTGTATCATCGTTTCTTCGTAAACGAAAAACCAATTTAAAATTGTATAAAATT
>JALONF010000381.1 GCA_025455085.1 Ignavibacteriaceae bacterium | reverse complement strand
ATGAAAGAGAACTTTTAATATTCACTGCATCGTTGGAACAAAAATCGGAACACCCGATTGCACAGACAATAGCAGGATATGCGAAGGAAAGTGGAATTAATTTTGAAAATGTTGAAAACTTTGAGAGTCTTACTGGAACAGGTTTGAGAGGAACAGTAAATGGAAATGAAATTCTTGTAGGCAATCAGGCTTTAATGAATAATTATTCAATAGATACAAAAATATTCCAACAAAAAATTTATGAGCTTTCTCAAAGCGGCAAGACGCTTGTCCTCGTTGCTTTAAATAATCAGTTAATAGGTTTGATAGCTATTGAAGATGAAATAAAAATGGACTCCAAAGAGGTAGTTTCAAAACTTAAAGAATTGAAACTAAAAACAATCCTGCTGACAGGTGACAACAACATCACTGCAAAAAGAATAGCTGAAAATGTTGGATTCGATGAATATCAGTCGGAAGTGCTGCCCGGTGAAAAGCTAGCAGTCATATCAGAATATCAAAATAAAGGTAAAATAGTTGCAATGGTTGGGGATGGAATTAATGATGCACCAGCATTAACTCAAAGCAATGTAGGTATTGCTATGGGAACAGGTACTGATGTGGCAATTGAATCAGGAGATATTGTTTTAATGAGCGGTGATTTAAACGGAGTTGTAAACGCTTTAAAGTTATCCCGCCAAACATTAATGACGATCAGGCAGAATCTTTTTTGGGCTTTCATATATAATATTATAGGAGTTCCGCTGGCAGCTTTTGGTTTGCTTAATCCTATGATAGCAGCACTTGCGATGTCATTTAGTTCTGTTTCAGTTGTTGCTAATTCATTAAGATTGAAAAAGAAAAAGCTTTAATCAATCCCGTAAAGTCTGCAAAGATCAAAATAAGTTTTTCCCGGAAATAGTTGGGATACCCCGGCAGTTAATTGCACCATAAATGAATCCCCGGAGGCTACACTAAAAGTGTCTTGAATTGTATAACTTTTCCAGATTATATCGTCCACCGAAATGTTCAGAGCTTTATTAACTGAGCCATTCCTAACCAGAGATAAAATTACTTCACCATTAATCCCGCTGGTTACACCAGTAGAGTAAGCCCAAATCGTAAGCTTAAACTTATTAAACTGAGTTTTCACCGGAACTTTAATGTAAGCAGTGTCTGGTGGATTGCTCGCTGACAATACGAGTGAAAAATTTCCACCGCCAGCAGGAACATCCGTTGAAGATTCATATTGTGCAGGAAGCTTCCACCCGTCTGCTGAAAACATTCCATTTTTTTCGAATGAAGTATACAGAAGCGTGTTCTCGTCAGTTGGTTCGGTTGTTTCTTCAGTGCAAGAGCTGATAAGTAGTGCGAAAAGAATAAATGTTAGTCGTCTGGCATTTAGTATGTGTTTCATAAAAATCCTTTAATGTTCTTGAAGAATATCATGAATAAATTTTCACCAATTAAGGTAAAAATTTATGACGAGAGAACCTAAAATTATCCAACCATTATTCTGAGTTTAGATAAAAAAAGGTCGGAACTCCGACCTTAGAAAAAAAGATTATCATTACTTTTCCGCAGGACCACTTGATGAAATTACCTTACTTCTCTCAATTGCCTGAAGAGCAAAATAGTTTTCTCCGAATTTTACCATATTTTCCATTTCAGTATCGAACTGATCGAAATGAGTTTCCTCATCAAGAACCAAATCCTCAAATATTTTTTTGGAGACTGAATCTGCATTGGCTGAACATTCATTTGCCCAAATGTTATAATCCTTTGCACTTTCATCTTCCATTCCGGCAGCACATTTAAGCATCTCTTTTGGATCCCGAATCTTCTTAACTTGTCCAATGATTTTCATTTCTACGTCACCTTTCAGGAAAAGAATTCTTTCAGACAAAACCTCTACATGACCCATTTCCTGTATTGCGGTTTTCTTGAAAAGATTTGCAAGCAAATCGTAACCCTGGTCATCACAATGAAAATGAAAATACATATACTGGTGAATAGCAAGCAGCTCATCAGCAACCGCTTTATTTAACAGTGTTATACTTTTATTAAAACTCTTTTTACCCATAATAAAAATCCCTTTCTAAAAAAATTAAAATTTATAAACTAACTTGAATGATTCTTTCGATATAATTATAACATTCTATTTATGGTTTTGGAAGACGTTCCAGATATGAATGATGACTCAAAACTGCAAAAGACTCAATATTCCTTAATTCTTCTATATTACGGCAATTCATATAACTCATCGAACTGCGAAGACCATCTGATACTGCATTTACAACATTTGATACTGCACCTTTGTAAGAGATCATAGTTTCTTCACCTTCGATAAATTCGTTTTTCATTTTCACACCAAATGATGCTGAGCCCCGATACTTTTTCCAGAGCTGGTCGTTATAACGAATCACTTCACCAGGAGTTTCTCTGGTTCCCGCAAGAAGTCTTCCAAGCATAACTGCATCGGCTCCAAGTGCAATTGCTTTGGCAACATCACCAGCACCTTTAATTCCGCCATCAGCGATGATTGCAATTTTCAGTTTACTTTCTTTTCTCGCGAAGAAGACATCAAGAATTGATGAAACCTGTCCAATTCCAATTCCAGTTTGAATGCTTGTTGAGCAAACGCTGCCGTTTCCAATTCCAACTCTCACTCCATCAGCACC
>JALONF010000380.1 GCA_025455085.1 Ignavibacteriaceae bacterium | reverse complement strand
TGATCAATTTTATCTCTAATCTCTGCTGCTTTCTCAAATTCCATATTTACGGATGCTGACTTCATTTTTCGATCGAGGTCTTTTATCAAATCATCGGTTCTGCCGCGGATAACTTTTACGACTTCACCAACCATATCGTTGTAATCCTGTTGACTCACAAGTCCTTCACAAGGACCATCGCATTTTTTTATGTGGTAATCCAAACAAACTTTGAATTTTTTCTTTGCAATGGTTGCTTCATTAATATCAAACTTGCAGCTTCTAATTTTAAAAACCTGGCTGATCATTCTCAACGCTGCTTTCATATTTTTTACGCTGGTATACGGCCCGAAATATTTTGAACCATCACGAATGACTCTTCTTGTTGAAAAAATTCTTGGGTATGGTTCATTCGTAACTTTGATGAAGGGAAATGATTTGTCGTCTTTTAGATTTACATTGTATCTGGGTTTAAGTTCTTTGATGAGATTGTTTTCAAGAACAAGTGCCTCAAGCTCCGAATCAGTAACGACTAATTCCAGATCAGCAATCTTGCTAACAAGAGCTTCAGTTTTCGCATTGGGATTTTTCGAATGAAAATAACTTTTTACTCGACTGCGGAGGTTGTTTGCCTTACCGACATAAATTACTTTTTTCTTATCGTTAAAGAACTGGTAAACTCCTGGCTTTGGAGGAAGATTGGATAATTTATTTTGAAGTTCAGGATTCATCACTTTAAATTAAAAAAATTTTTCCCCTGATGAATCTTGAAAAATTTTGGGAATAATTCAATCGAAAAAATCAAAAAGCAAAAGTCTTTGGATAGATATTATTGTTTCGGTAGAATTTCGTTCTTACCGATCACTACAATACCGCTTTCAGTCACAGTAAATTTTTTCTTATCACCTTCAAGATCAAATCCTATTTCGTAACCTTCCGGAATGGTTACATTTTTATCGATGATTGCTCTTCTTATCCGTGCGTGTCTTCCAATGGTGCAGTTATTCATTATTATTGAGTCCGTTACATAAGCATAACTGTTTACTCTCACATTCGGACCAAGAATCGATCGTTCAACAAGACCACCCGAGATAATACATCCATCACAAACCAGAGAATTTAAACTTCGTCCGACACGTTCACCTTCGTGTGATACAGTTTTTGCAGGAGGGAATTGATATTGATATCCTCTTATGTACCAATCAGGATCATACATATTAAAATCCGGCGACACGCTCAGTAAATTCATACTGGAAGAATAGTAACTGTCTATTGTTCCAATGTCTTTCCAGTACGGCTGCGATTTTTTATTCTCATCTATAAATTTATAAGCATATACTTCTCTTCCGGTCATAATCATGTAAGGAATTACATCCTGTCCAAAATCATTCGAAGGTATGCTTTTCTCTTCCATTTCTGTAAATATTTCTCTCAAAGAATTTGCATCGAAAACATAAATACCCATATTGACAAAAGAATAATTGGGATTATCGGGAATAGCGGGAGGATCTTTCGGCTTTTCTATGAATGAATCAACTTTATATTCTGCATTGACGCTTACAATTCCAAACCGTGTTGCTTCTTCTTTCGGAACTTCAATACAAGCCATTGAGAGATGGGCTTTTTTATCAGTGTGATATTGAAGCAATTTCAGGTAGTCCATTTTGTAGATATGGTCACCGCTTAAAATCAATACAAGTTTTGCTTTTCTATCCGAAGAAAAAAGATTCATATTCTGATAGATAGCGTTAGCAGTTCCAAGATACCAATCGTTGTTCAGTTTTCTTTGGGGAGGAACTGAGTAAATAAATTCTCCAAGTTCTGGATTGAAAATGCTCCAAGCTTCAAATATGTGCTGGTTTAGTGAATCGGATTTATACTGAGTCAGAACGTAAATTCTTCTCAATTCAGAGTTTAGGCAATTTGATAGTGCAAAGTCAATAATCCTGTACTTTCCTCCGAAAGAAACAGCAGGTTTGCTTCTAACTTTTGTCAGTGGATAAAGTCTTTCACCCTGACCACCGGCCAGAAGCATTGTAATTGTATCTCTTAATATTGAAGAACCGTGAATGGTCATTTTCTCTCCTTTAATTTCACTTCAAAAATATATAAATATGGTTTCATTGACAATTTAAGAAATAGTTAAATCTTAAAAGTTGTAAATTTAGACTGATGATTATTCAGTTTTAAAGCAACAATTTCGTTGACTTTCGCAAATGAAAAAGAAAAAAATACTTCTAATAATCTTTTTAGTGCTTCTAATATTAATTCTGCCCGGAGCTGTTTACTATAAGGTTCAGCTATATAAGCTTACTTATATCTACACGTATTTTCAAAAACTGGATGAGGATTACGTAGCTCAAAATCAGAAGAAGATTGATATCTATAAGTATGATCTGTCATTTGACCTTTATCCTGAAAAGAAAATGTTTATTGCTAAGGCAATCTTAACCGGTCAGGTCATTGATCCAACGATTCAATCTATTGACCTCAACTTTTATGATAATTTTGAAATCAAGAAGATACTTTTAAATGATGTTTTAACTGACTATGAAAATGAAGGGACAAGATTATCCATTCCGTTTAATTCAATTTTAGGTGATGAGTTTAAGATAGAAGTTAATTATCAAGGCACACCGAAGAAAGCCGGTCTCGAAGGTTTTGTCTTCGGTAAGCGAAACGG
>JALONF010000379.1 GCA_025455085.1 Ignavibacteriaceae bacterium | reverse complement strand
GGATCGGTAGCATCAAAGAAATCCTCGAGCGATCCGAAAGTTGTTCCTCCAAATTGTGCCGGAACCATAAACAGCCCATACCTGAAAATGTTAAACGCATTGAAGAAACTGAAATATTCAAATGTACTTCCGGCAGTAAGAACATGCTGACCAAGGAAATAACTGAAGTTATCAGTAACCTGTAAAACATCCTGATCCAGAATATTATGAATCGAGAAAGGTTCGTGTCCTATAGTTGTATAGTTTACTCCATCCACATCAATTTGTATTGTTGGGAAAGGTTCACTGAACGGATCTCTATTATCCCTGAATCTGTTATAGCTGGCAAAGAAACGATTTGCAAAGTTTTCTGATCTTGAGTTTAATTCCACAGCATATGAATTAAGCTTATTATTTATTTTATACCCGGAATTCTGGAATGGTAAGCTAGTCTCATTAGGTCCACGGCCACCAGAGCTAAGTACAAATGGGTGAGGAGGTAAATCTCTCCTTGCATCCAGCCTGTTATATCTGAATGATAGATTATTGCTCTCATTTATATTCCAATCCAACTTGAGTAATATTTTTTCATTCTCGGTATCGTGGATAAAGCTTTCATACTCACCGGTTTCATAATTATAAACCTCTTTCATTCTCGTTCTGATTGAGTCCATAACACTTGCTCTTACTCTTGATTCGCCAAAATCAAGTATCCCGTCATCATCAGCAACAAAGTTTGTTCCCGGGTCTTCCCTACGTTCTATTTCACCATTGAGGAAGAAAAATAATTTATCCTGAACAATTGGGCCGCTGACAGAAAAACCACTTTGATTAAAGAACAAATCCGGATTTGCAATAACTTCGTTGTTACTAACAGTATTTCCAAGAAGAGTTTCATTTCTAAAGAAACTGTACAATGAACCTTGAAAACGATTGGTTCCGCTCTTTGTAACGACGTTTACACCAGCACCCGTAAATCCCCCCTGACGTATATCATAAGGTGCAATTGAAACCTGAACCTGTTCAACTGCATCATAAGGTACCGGTTCTGCATTTGTTTGCCCACCTGGTGCCGGATCATCCAAACCAAATGGATTGTTAAAATATGAACCGTCAAGTGAAATATTATTATACAACCAGTTCTTTCCTCCGAAGCTGTAATTACCATCACTTCTTGGATCTAATCGGGTTAAATCTCTAATACTTCTTTTTATTGTAGGCAATGTTTGAATTTGCTCTACATCAACATAAGTTGCTGCGCCGGTTCTGTTGCTGTTAAGTACTGCATCCTGCTCGGCTGTAACAACAACCTCACCAACAGTAACAGCCTGGCTTTCCAAGGTGAACTCTATTCGGAAGTCTTGACCGAGGTTTAGATTTATGTCCTCCTTCTTTTGCGGGTTATAACCAATGTAAGACACAGTAACAGTATATGGACCACCTACCCTGAGGTTGGGTAAATTAAAAAATCCATTATCTCTTGTAGCTGCTCCATATTGACTGCCGCTTGGAATGTGTTCAGCAATTACGTTCGCTCCTGGCAGTGGATTACCATCGGCATCTTTTACAACTCCATTTAAAGAAGCTGTGGTAACACCTTGAGCAAATAATGATTCTGGTAAAACCATGAGAATGGATACCAAAATGACAAACGGTAAGAATTTTACTCGCATATGCCCTCTCTGTTTTAATGAAAGAATAATTAGTTAATTAGAGTAGCAAATAAATTTCAAACTTTCGTACGGATGATTCTCTTTAAGGCTGGCTAAAAATATCAATTGTTTATCCGATGTCAAATAAAAATTAATGCTGAAAAGAAAAAAAGTTTATGCTAAAAATGATGCCAAAAAATTTTAAAGTAATCCACTATCAATTTTATTTACGTTTTCAAAAAATAACTTCAGTTTATTTTCATCAAGTTGATTATTAGTCCTCACTCCGCTGCAAATATCTAATCCAAATGGCCGTACGAAATCAATAGCTTCTTTAGCATTTTCTGGATTAAGCCCACCTGCAAGGAAGACTGGTAGATTAACTTCTTTAACTATTTGCCTGCTGATTTCCCAGTTGTGAGTGCGACCTGTTCCGCCGAGTTCTTTTACTTTCAGTTTTGGATTTCCTGAATCAAGCAGTAAAGCATCCACGTATTTCTGTACGCTTGAGGCTTCCTCAATCGATTTTTCATCAACAACGTGAATAACTTGTACAAGTTTTATTCCCTGCAATTGTTCTTTGAGCTTAGTTAGTTCGTGATGTGGAAGATGGTCAACAAGTTGAAGTGTGTTCGTTTTGGTCTTTAAATGCTGAACAATAATTTCTTCGGCCGTTTGTTTGCTTGTAAGAAGAAACGTTGCAACCGGAGGAGGAACTTTAGAGGCAATGTCTGCAATCAAATTTTCATTAATAACCCCCGGCCCGCTCGGCATCTCGGATACCAAACCTAATGCAGAAGCACCATACCTGATCGCAAGCATTGCTTCTTCAAATGAAGAAATGCAGCAAATTTTTACACGAAGAAAAATAACATCCTCTCTTTTTTTGATGTGATGAAAAATAGTAATTTAATATTATAAATTCTCGTTCAAATAATCTAATAAGCAAGTGATAACTGAATCCTCATTAAAATTTTTGCCAAAAGTTGAGCTTCATCTTCATCTTGATTGTTCTTTGAGTTTTGATGTTGTTAGTAAACTGCGGCCACAAATATCTGAGATTGAATATAAAAATAATTTCATAGCACCTGAAAAATGTCTGAATCTGACCGACTTCTTAAAGTGTGCTTCAAGTGGAATAAATTTAATGCAAACCGAATCCGGACTTCGGGCCGTAGTTGACGATTTGTTCAATCAGTTGAAATCTGAAAATGTTATTTATACTGAAATCAGGTTCGCCCCCTTACTGCATCTTCAAGAAGGACTTTCGGCAGAAGAGGTTGTTGAAATGGTTACC
>JALONF010000378.1 GCA_025455085.1 Ignavibacteriaceae bacterium | reverse complement strand
AGATGTCGCTGATCACGTTCTGATTGCAGATGCATATGAATTAATGCAGAATTATCCGAATCCGTTTAATCCGAGTACAACTCTGTCATTTGTCATTGGACATTCGTCATTTGTTTCATTAAAAGTTTATGATATTCTTGGAAATGAGATTGCAACATTAGTCAATGAAGAAAAACCAGCAGGCAGATATGAAATTGAATTTAACGTAGCTCAGGTCTCCAGACCTGAAATAGCCAGCGGAGTTTATTTCTATCGCTTAAGTGCTGGAAACTATATCGAAACGAAAAAGATGGTTTTAATTCGCTAAACGTAATATTAGCCCTCTCCTTTTGAGAGGTCGTCAGACTCCGTTAGAGTCTATCGGACTCTGACGAGGTTTGGGTGAGGCTTTCCTCCTAAATATTTATATTTCAGTCCCGAGTTTCTCGGGACTTTTTTATGAAATGAATATATGAAAACACCTTTAGTTGTAATAATTGGAAGACCCAACGTCGGGAAATCGACACTCTTCAACAGACTTGTTGGTAAAAGAGATGCTATCGTTGATGATGTCAGCGGCGTTACCCGCGATAGGATTTACGGTGAAGCAGACTGGGCAGGAAAAAATTTTCGTGTGATCGATACCGGCGGTTATGTTCCATTGAGCGAAGATGTATTTGAGACAGCTATACGTGAGCAGGTTGAAATAGCGATTGGCGAAGCTGATAGTATACTTTTTGTAGTTGACGTTCGTGATGGAATCTTACCAATTGATAAAGATATTGTAAATCTTCTAAGAAATTCAGGCAGGGAGTTTTTCCTAATCGTGAACAAAGCAGATAGCCCAAACTTTGACGTCGCAGCCGCTGAATTTTATAAGTTGGGTATAAAAAAATTATATCCAGTCTCAGCATTGAGCGGTAGAAATCTCGGGGATCTGCTTGATGAAGTTACGGCAGGATTTAGTGATCAGGAAACCCCTGAAGAAGATCCCCGTCTTAAAATTGCAATCGTTGGGAGACCGAATGTTGGCAAGTCTTCACTTGTAAATGCACTTCTTGGAGAAGAGAGAAGCATAGTTACGAACATTCCGGGAACAACCCGCGACAGCATAGATTCAATCCTCAAATATTACGGCGAAGAAATTATTTTAATTGATACAGCCGGTCTTCGCAAAAAGAAAAAAATTCTTGAGAGCATTGAATTCTATTCAAGTATTAGATCTCTCAAAGCAATTGGTGAATGCGATGTTGCTGTTGTACTGCTTGATTCAATTGTTGGTTTGGAAAAGCAGGATCAAAAAATAATTGACGAGGTTGTCCGCTGGAGGAAGGGACTAATCTTGGCAGTTAATAAATGGGATCTTGTTGAAAAGGATTCAGGCACTTCTGCGGTTTATGAAAAAGCTATGCACCAAAAAATGGGTGCGATAGATTATGCTGAAGTAATTTTTATATCTGCATTAACAAAGCAGCGCATCTTTAAACTTGTAGATCTCTGCAAGTTGGTGAGTGAAGAAAGAAATAAGAAAATTCCTACTAAAGATTTGAACGATTTTCTGCTTGATGAAATCGTAAAATCACCGCCTCCTGCTTCACCTTCCGGAAAGGAAGTGAAAATAAAATATATTACTCAGATTGGTGAGCACTATCCTATCTTTGCATTTTTCTGTAACTACCCGAATCACGTTCCCGATAACTACAAACGATTCCTCGAAAAGATGATCAGAAACAAATATGGATTTAATGGAGTTCCAATTACTTTAAGCTTTAAAGCAAAATCATCAAAACAGGAATAAATGAAAAGACCTGTTAAGATAATTGTTGTCGGCGGAAATGCTGCGGGACCTGCTTCTGCAGCGAAAGCCAAAAGGTATAATCCGAATGCTGACGTATTGCTTTTTGAAGCCAGCGAATTTATCTCAACGGGAACCTGTGAGATGCCGTATGTCTTGTCAGGTGAAATAGATGATTATCGGAAGATTGTTTTCTTTTCTCCCTCATCTTTCCAAAAAGAAAAAGGCGTAAAAGTTTTTGTAAAGCATTTTGTTCAGGAGATTGATACGAAGAAGAAAATGATTATCATTAAAGATTTAATTGAAGATAAAATACTAGAACACGATTATGACAAGCTTATACTGGCAACTGGTTCAAAAGCTAAAACGTTACCCGGGTTTGATACTCAACTTAAAAATATCTTCACACTTAAGAACATCAACGATCTTTTGAGAATAGATGAATATCTAAAAGCGAATGAAGCCAAGAATGCGGTTATCATCGGTTCAGGTTATATCGGACTTGAAGCTGCTGAAGCATTAATAAAAAGAAATATTCATGTTACGGTTGTTGAAAGAGAAAGCAAGCCACTTCCTGGCACTGAAAAGGAATTCAGTGATGAAATTTTGAATCTCCTTCATCAAAATAAAGTTGAATTTTTTAGTGAAGTAAAAAATGTTGAGCCGGTAATAACGGGGGATAAACTTATTGCGGTCCGAATGGGTGATGATAAATTTTTCGAAACAGATCTCGTTCTTCTATCTGTCGGTTTTGAACCTGATACTTTCCGGGGAAAACGGGAGCGATAAAAGTTGACCAATACTTAAAAACATCGGATCGATTTATTTATGCAGCAGGGGATAATGTTGAAGTTATTAACGGTGTTACCAGTAAGATGGGTTATCTTCCGTTAGCAACTTCCGCTTACAATTTAGGTCAAATCGCAGGAGAGAATGCAGCAGGTGGAAATGCTAAGTATGATCCTATTGTTAAAAATATCAGTGTCAGGATATTTGATAAATATTTTACTTCAGTGGGACTTTCTTCAGCCGAAGCCAGTCAGAACGGATATGAAATTGAAGAAGCATTTGCGAAAGCCAGAAATCTGGTTACTGTTATGCCCAACAGTGATTTTGTTTTAGGTAAAGTCATTGCAGATAAAGTAAGTGAAAGAATCTTAGGAGCGTCGTTCATCGGTGGGAAGGAAGTTTCCGGTTATGCTGATCTTTTATCAGCTTTAATAAAATTAAAAGCTCCTGCTTCAACTCTTTCAAAAATAAATTACAATTACACACCTCCGCTTTCGCCCTTTATCCATCTTCTAACTATTATCGGAAAAAATTTTAATAAATAATGAGTCGTTAATTGAAAAATAAACCATCCTACAAAAATCTTGTTCTTATCAGGCATCCTTTAGTTGAAAGGGATATCACCATTCTTCGGGATAAGAAAACAAAAAGCGAAATGTTCAGATCAGCTGTAACGAGAATTTCAAATGTACTTGCTGTAGAAATCAGCTCAGCATTTTCACTTGCTGAATTTAAAGTTGAAACCCCGCTCGAAAAAACAAAAGGATATCGATTAAAGCAAGGTGTTGTTCTTATTCCAGTACTACGGGCAGGTTTAGGAATGGTTGAAGGATTTCTTCAGCTAATACCTGATGCAAAACTTGGGCATATTGGATTAGAGAGAAATGAAACCACACTTCTGCCAAACAGCTATTACTTCAAGACTCCTAAAAATTTAAGTGTAGCTGAAGTGATATTGCTCGATCCAATGCTGGCAACCGGCGGAAGTGCATCGGCAGCCATTAGCGTTCTTAAAAAACGAGGAGCAAAAAATCTTGTTTTTGCTTGTCTGCTTGCTGCGCCAGAAGGAGTAAAGAAATTATTGAAGGATCATCCCGATGTGATAATATTCAGTGCTGCACTTGACCGCCAACTAAATAACAATGGTTATATACTCCCCGGTTTGGGAGACGCTGGAGACCGAACTTTTGGTACGCTTTAAAATTATTCTTTTCTTTTTTGTTATTCTGATTTTAACTGAATGCCCGGCACAGGTTTATCCTGATGCACGTATTGATTCACTTTTAAGAACAGGGATACACCATATCGTTAATCAGAATTACAAATCTGCTGAACAAGTTTTTAGTATTCTTAACAATGAATACTCTTACCTTCCTTTTGGTAAGATATATCTTGCTGCAAACAAAATAGCTGAAGCCTACGATTACGCCGAGGATTTTGATGAAATCTATATTTTGAATAATCTGGAATTAGCTAAAGAGCAATCCCAAAAATTGGTTGAACTGGATGAAGCTAATATCTGGTATCGATATTTCTACGCTCTCGCTGAGGGATACATTTCTTATTATGATGCTATTGGTGGTAGTTGGTTTTCTGCTTTGTCAACTGGTATAAATTCAATATCTGAATTTGACAAGATCCTAGTTGAAGACAAAAACTTTTATGAAGCTTATATTGCAATCGGCACATTTGAATACTGGAAGAGCAG
>JALONF010000377.1 GCA_025455085.1 Ignavibacteriaceae bacterium | reverse complement strand
TCACGAAAAGCATATCACTACTTTAATTGATAAGCTTGTCGGACAGGCAATGCAGGAAAAAGATTACGCTACGAACAACTTTCTGCAGTGGTTTGTTAACGAGCAGGTTGAAGAAGTGGCAACAGTTGAAGAAATAATTAACAAGCTTGACATGATTGGCGATAACAAAGGTGGATTGTATATGTTAGATAGAGAGTTGGGTGCGAGATCTGCTGGACAATAATTATTTCAATTTATTATTTAAAAAGTCCTCTTCAGTTGAAGAGGATTTTTTGTTCTTAGTTTTTTACATCCGCAAGCGGAAAAGCAGTTTCTCTCATCGAGTGGACTTTGTTAGCAACTGGTAAGCTATTTTCTTTGCTGACTCTCTGCTCAAAATAATCTCTGAATCTTTCTACCATAAATTTAACCGGCCAGGCAGCGGCTTCACCAAGTGCACAGATTGTGTTGCCTTCAATTTGGTTTGCAACTGTGATAAGTAAATCGAGATCACTTGTCGAACCCTTACCGGCAATTATTCTTTTCAGAATTTTTTCTAGCCAGCCTGTTCCTTCACGGCAGGGAGTGCATTGTCCGCAGCTTTCGTGGTGGTAGAAGTGAGCAATTCTTGCTAAAACTTTAACGAGGTTAGTATCTTCATCCATTACTATAACACCGCCTGTACCGATAGCGGAGCCAACTTCTTTGAGTGACTCAGCATCCATTCTCACACCTTCGAGTTTGTCCCCTCGTATCGGAGGCATTGAGGTTCCGCCGGGGATAACGCATAAAATCTTTTTATCATTAGGAATGCCGCCAGCATAATTGTAAATAATATCCGTGAGAAGAGTTCCCGTTGGAAGTTCATAAACTCCGGGTTTGTTTACGTGTCCGCTAACTCCAAATAACAAAGTACCGGGATGTTTTGGATGTCCGATTTTTGAAAACCATTCCCAGCCTTTTTCAATTATCTTCGGAACATTTGCAATTGTTTCAACATTGTTGATGGTAGTTGGACAGCCCCACAAACCATTCTGTGCAGGGAATGGAGGTTTTACTCTGGGATATCCCCTCTTCCCTTCCAAAGAATTCATCAGTGAAGATTCTTCACCGCAAATGTATGCGCCAGCACCTTTGTGAATATAAACATCACAAGAGAAACTAGTTCCAAAAGTTTCTTTCATCTTTTCGCCGAGATAACCTTTGGCATAAGCATCGTCAATTGCTTTCTGTAATAACTTTATCCACTTGTGATATTCACCTCTGATATAAACGTAAGCAGTCTTTGCGCCAATCGCATAACAAGTAATTATCGCTCCTTCAATCATCTGGTGAGGATTGAATTCAAATATCTGTCTGTCTTTGAATGAGCCAGGTTCACTTTCATCACCGTTGATGCAAAGATATTTTGGCTTGTCAGTGGTTTTCGGCATAAAGCTCCACTTCAATCCACATAAAAACGCAGCACCACCTCTTCCTCTTAAACCGCTCTTCTTAACCTGGTCAATTATTTCATCTGGAGTTTGTGAGAAAGCTTTCTTTGCAGAATTGTACCCGCCGTTGGAGGCGTAAACATCAATTAAGTGAAAGTCCTTTATTTCGGGAAGAAGAATTTTTTCCATTAGTTACTTCCCTTCAAGGAGTCAAGGAGTTCTTCTACTTTTTCTTTGGAAAGATTTTCATAATAATCTTCATTAACAGCAATCATCGGCGCAGTACCGCAGCTTCCCATACATTCAACTTCTTCTAGAGAAAAATTTTGATCTGCAGTCACGCCCATATGATCTATTTCGAATTTATTCTTCACTTGATTCCATATTTCATAACCACCACGCAGCATACAGGAAACATTCGTGCAAACTTGGATGTGATATTTTCCCATGGGTTTCTGATGATACATTGTGTAGAAAGTAACGACACCGAGTACTTCTTCTGCTGTAATTCCCAAAACATCAGCAACTTCTTTCATCACTTCAAAACTGATATAGCCATTCTGCTCCTGAGCAATATAAAGCGCAGCCATTACAGCAGGCTTTCGGACGGGATACTTTTTTGTTTCCTGTTCTATTTTTTCGAGATTAGCTTGTGTGAATTTGAAAGTGGTCATTGGTCAATCGTCATTGGTCATTAATATTTCTGTAATTAAATCTTTTTTATTGGTGATCATTCTGCAATAAATCTACATTTGATTGCTTACCGATAGACTTAATATAACTATTAAGTTTTTTACCGATTAAATCAATATCTTTTGTAAAACTCTCAAATTGATCTACAGCAATCAATTTTCGATTCTTTGCCTTGGTCAACCATGTCTTGGTTTCATACAGGGAACCTCTTGAGTAATAACAAAATTGTTTGTTTTCTTTATAAAAGAATCTTCCGAAGCCTTCACTTAAATTAGCTGCAACAGAATCTGCTGCCCTTACTAATTGTTTTCCAATTGTATCTTTTTCAAAAGAATTCCAAGCTATAACAATTTCCCAAATACTTTCTCCCAAATCCATAGCTAATTGATAAACTTGCAATTCTTCTAAGTTCATATAAAATCAATTCTTCTAAGTTCATATAAAATCCCGTGCAAAACAATTTTTAATCATAAATGACTAATGACCACTGACTGATGACTATTTATCTGCTTCTCCCATGATAGGATCAATGCTTCCAATGATTGCAACAACGTCTGATATAAGATGACCAATTACTAATTTGGGTAAAGATTGAATATTATTAAAACTGGGCGATCGGATTTTACACTTCCAGGGATGGCCTTCTCCCTTGCTGACGAGATAAAATCCAAGTTCTCCTTTCGAACCTTCAATTGCATGATATATTTCACCGACAGGCGGATTGATTCCAAAATTTACAATCATAAAATCGTGAATAAGCTCTTCCATCTTTGTATATACTTCATCTTTTTGCGGAAGAACTTTTTTCGGCATATCTGCATGCACAGGACCTTGCGGCATTTTTTCAAGAACCTGTCTAACAATCTTCGCACTCTCTCTGCATTCATCCAGTCTTAAAAAATATCGGGCTAGACAATCACCTTCAGTATAAGTTGGAATCTTAAAATCAATTTCATTGTAACAGAGATATGGTGCATTTCTTCTTAAATCAAATTCAACACCGCAGGCACGGAGGTTTGGTCCACAGAAACCAAGATCAATCGCATCCTCTTTAGATATAGCTCCAACACCATCTATTCGTTCAATAAAAATTCTATTTGTATTAAGAAGCTGTTCAACTTCAGCCAGGTATGGTTCAAACTGATCAATAAACCATTTAGCTTTTGCCAGAGCTTCAGGCTGAGCATCATTGGCAAC
>JALONF010000376.1 GCA_025455085.1 Ignavibacteriaceae bacterium | reverse complement strand
CAAGAAAACATTATTGGGAATGAAAAAAAAGCCGAGCAAAAGATCAAGGTGCTCGGAAGAACGTCGGCTTGCATCAGCTTTATGCAGGTATATTAGTAAAACACAGACTACATATGATCCAGAATTTGATAAACTAATCAGAAAAATGAAACCTGAGTGGTTTGTAGATACAGCAGATGAAAATAAAAAAATATTACTGGAATTGAAAGTCAGACCGATTCGTAATCTTAGTGATGAGGAGGAAACAAGACTTGCGCGCTTATTATCTAGCTATACTTCACGAAACAGTCGTTGCTACGATTCAGATTTTCATAGGCTAATTAAAACTAAAAATCCAAGGTGGTTTTTCGATAATAATTTGATTAATAAACAGAAATTACTAGAATTAACAGATAGGCCAAGTTGTCACTCTAAACAAATTGAAGAGCGCCAGTTAGGTCAAGCGTTATGCCGATATACCAACACAGAAAATAGATATTTCGATACAAAGTTTAACAAATTAATCAGAAAAAATAAACCTGAGTGGTTCATCGATACCGTTATTGAGAAAAAAAGAAAACTGTTACAGCTAGAAAATAAACCGAAATATTCCGCAGTAGATCCAGAGGAAAAGACCTTGTGGATCGCATTGCAACAATACACCACAAAATCAACCAATTCATACGATGCAGAATTTGATAAGTTGATTAGGGGAGCCAAACCTAAGTGGTTCGTTGATACGACATTGGAGAAGAAAAATAAATTATTACAGTTAAAGGATAGGCCATCTCAAACATCAAAAGATAGCAAGGTTTCTGTATTGGGAAGAGCACTATCAAATTATACTAATACGACAGCAAATTCTTATGACCCAGATTTC
The DNA here is from genome assembly GCA_025455085.1 of Ignavibacteriaceae bacterium. Taxonomy (GTDB): domain Bacteria; phylum Bacteroidota; class Ignavibacteria; order Ignavibacteriales; family Ignavibacteriaceae; genus IGN2. Next base: position 1,850 of record JALONF010000376.1, on the reverse strand, counting down.
GACAAACTAATCAGAAAGACTAAACCAGAATGGTTCAAGTGAGCTAACATCTCAAAATAAGACATGAAAATAAATAACTTGATTTTAAGAAATCAGTAACCTAAAATGTAACTAAGGAAGTAACCACGTAAAACTGTAACTAAAGAGGAAAATATGAAAAATGTAAAGTTTGACCCAGAATTCAATAAGTTGATCAGGAAAGCAAAGCCATATTGGTTTTCGGTCCCTACTATGGATAATCAGAGTGTGGGAGAGCATTCTAAGCAAATCTCTGCTACCTATGATCCAGCTTTTGATAAGCTTATTCGGAAGACGAAACCGGAATGGTTTAAATAATAGGAGGTCCGAATGGAGAATCAAGAGCAGTTAAGGGATAAAGTAGTCGAATGGTTGAGGACAAATATTAAAAAGAGGGGTAATCTTCTGAAACCGACTAACCCGGAGGCGAGGGGCGATTTTTATAGTGCATATGCTAGGAACTATCCTGAAATCCTTGATTTAGCATTCGGACCAGTTATCGATACGGCAGCTGAGAATAAGAGGAAGTTGTTGGAGATGAAGGATAGACCTAAACAAAATAGTAAAGATCCAGAAGAAAAGCGGATGGCGAGCTACTTAAACAACTACACTCGCAAGAAAGGCAGTAGCTATGATTCAGAATTCCATAAATTGATTAGAAAGGCGAAACCTCAGTGGTTTATTGACACAGCGGCAGAGAGCAAGAAGAGGCTGTTGGAGCTTAAAGATAGACCATCATCAACATCGAAAGACCCAGAGACAAGGAGGCTGGGGCAAGCATTGGGTCGTTATACAAATAATAGCCAAGAGGTGTATGATCCAGAATTTGATAAACTGATCAGAAAGGTAAAACCTGAATGGTTTGTTGATACGGCAACTGAGAATAAGGGGAAGTTGTTAAAGCTAAGAAGAAAGCCATCCAAACACTCAAAAGACTTGGAAGAGATGAAATTGGGCCGAGCACTATGCGATTATATTAGCAAAACTCGAAGTTCTTATGATCCAGAATTTGATAAACTGATTAGGAGAGTAAAACCTGAATGGTTTATAGATGCTGCAGCAGAGAATAAAAAGACTCTACTACAACTAAAAGACAAACCATCTAGGCGCGCATCAAATCCGGACGAAAGGAACTTAGCCAACCGATTAAGGGGTTACATAGAAAAGAGGACTCGCGGTTCCTACGACCCCGCCTTCGACAAACTTATCCGCAAAACCAAGCCACATTGGTTTAAATAAGCTAACGTCTCGATATGAGACAAGAAAATAAAAAAGTTGCAATTAAAGACCTGAGATGGTATATTTGAAATAAGGAGGATTTTATGAAGAATAATATTACATTAGATGATGTTCGTTTAGAAATTGAAACAATAACTCTTGGAGATTATGTTAGTTTATTTAAAAAGACTAAAAAACAAGAAGGCATTAATCGAACAGGAATGGAAAGGTTACATAAAAATTTTCCTGAATGCTTTTTAGTCGGAGCACCAATTAAAGTGAATCAAAAGAACGAGATTCTGCATGGGAATCACAGGCATGAAGTTGCCAAAGAACAACTAGAAAAAGGGTTTAATCCACAATTTAAAATCCAAATTTTACGACAAAAATACGTTCTCGATTCAGATGTTGAATCAAAAATTGTATATTTAGGAAATTTTCTTCACTCATCCAATAATAGACGCGCTCATGCAGTTAAGTCGGATAAGAGGATTGCGTCTATTTATAAAACAATTAATGATATTCCTGATTCTGTAGTATTTAATACGACTCGGAGACAACAACTAGCTCAATTGTTTACTGCGTACTTTCATCAAAACTTGAATTCATATAAT
>JALONF010000375.1 GCA_025455085.1 Ignavibacteriaceae bacterium | reverse complement strand
TACGTGAATTTTATCTCCAAACTTTTCGATGCAATTCAGTAAATCAATCAAGGGTGCCGTGTCACTCACAATTGCTGTTTCGAATTCAAGACCTTCACGTGCAGACATAATCGCAATTCCATGATCGGCAATTCTTCCACTTAAAATTATTTTATCTCCTGGCTTACATCTCTTGGGGGAAATATTTATTCCTTCTTTAATAACACCAATACCAGAAGTGTTTATAAATATTTTATCACCTTTTCCCTTATCAACAACCTTTGTATCGCCGGTGACAATTTTAACTCCGGATTTTCTGGCAGCATCTTTCATTGAAAGAACAATTTTCCAGAGATCATCAATTGGCAAACCCTCCTCAATTATGAACCCCACAGAAATATAAATTGGTTTTGCACCTGCAACAACTAAATCATTGACCGTTCCATTTACTGCAAGTTCACCAATATTTCCACCGGGAAAAAATATTGGCTGTACTACATATGAGTCCGTAGTAAATGCGAGTCTCGATTTATCAACATTGAATCCTGCCTGCCGGAGTGATAACAAAGGCAGGATTGCACTATCGTGCTGTTCATTTAGAAACTCGTTATCAAACTGGGAGAAAAATAATTTGTTAATTAATTGATGAGAAAGTGTACCACCTCCTCCGTGAGCAAGAAGTACGTGTTCATAATCGCTTTTAGGTATTGGGCATACAAGCCCTGATGAAAAATCTATTTCGTCTTTTTGTTTCATTTCACTTCATGCTGAACTTGTTTCAGCATCTTATTTTTCTAATGATAATAACTTAAGATCCTGAAATAAATTCAGGATGACCTTTGGTCAGTTCCGGATGACTGCGTTTTCCATAGTGAAAATACGCTGCACATGCACCTTCGGTTGAAACCATTGGCGCGCCGAGCGGACGCTCGGGTGTGCATTCTTTTCCGAAAGCAGTGCACTCAATCGGTTTTTTAATTCCCTGCAATACTTCTCCTGCAATGCACAAGGGAGATTCTTCTGTTTCTATATTTTCAACTTTAAATATTTTCTCAGCATCATAATCAGAATATTCATCTTTCAATTTAAAGCCACTTGAAGGAATATTGCCAATACCTCGCCACTTTCTGTCTGTTCTTTCAAAAACTTCTCCGAGTAATTTTTGTGCTGAAAGATTTCCTTCTTTTGTAACTACCCTGCTGTATTGATTCTGAACTTCAGACTTTCCATCTTCAAGTTGTTTTACCGTTAAAAGAATTCCCTGTAAAATATCTATTGGCTCAAAGCCGGTTACGACAATCGGCACATTATATTTTTCTGCAATCGGAAAATATTCATTATAGCCCATAACTGCGCATACATGTCCCGCAGCAAGAAAGCCTTGTATGTTGTTATTCTTCGATGAAAGAAGGGCTTCGATGGCAGGCGGAACAAGAACGTGCGAACAAAGGATAGAATAATTCTTTATTCCTCTTCTTTTCGCTTCGATGACTGACATTGCATTTGCAGGTGCAGTTGTTTCGAATCCAACAGCAAAGAAGATAACTTTTTTATCCGGATTATTTTCGGCGATCTTCAATGCATCAAGCGGAGAGTAAACCATTTTTACATTTCCACCTTTCGCTTTTATGCTAAGCAGATCATGCTTTGAACCCGGCACACGCAGCATATCACCAAACGATGTAAAAATAACATCTTCTCGCTGAGCAATTGCAATAGCTTTATCGATCAGTTCCAAAGGAGTCACACAAACCGGGCAGCCGGGACCGTGAATGAGAGTGATCTCTTCAGGCAAAAATTCTTCTATACTATACTTTAAAATGGAATGCGTTTGTCCTCCACAAATTTCCATTATCTGCCAGGGTTTTGTTACAACGGACTTTATCTCTGCAGATAATTTTTTCGCAGCTTTTCCGTCTCTGAATTCGTCAAGATATTTCATATGAGTATCTTAATTAATAATGCACTTTGTCATTCCGGCGAAAGCCGGAATCTAACGAAGGACAAATGGATTCCGTGTCAAGCACGGAATGACAATTACTTCTAGATTGATTAATTTTCTTCTTCAATGTCACCCATCACTCTTAAAATTCTCAATGTTTCCTCTGCATCTTTTTCGTCCACTTTATTTAGTGCAAAACCAACGTGAACAAGGACATAGTCTCCAATATTTACATCATCCAACCATTGAATACAAATATCCTTCGAGACTCCGCCAAAATTAACTTTCGCCATTTTTAATTCAGGATTGCTTTCATCAATTGAAACAATTTTTCCGGGAACAGCAAGACACATTAGCTAATCTCCTTAGTTAATTGGTTTTCTTTTTCAGTTTTTGAGCTATGATTTTGTTTTCCAACAGAGTCGGACTTTGAGAGCATCATAAATGCAGCGATCTGCCCAAGAGCAATTCCTCCGTCATTAGGAGGAATACGCTGATGCCAGTAAACTTTATAATTATTCTCTTGCAACAAATTTATTGTTCTTTCTGTTAACAAGGCATTCTGAAAACATCCGCCACTTAAAACTACTTTTTTCATTCCTGATTTTTTAGCAATCTCAAGTATTACTTTCGCAAGAGTATTATGAAACTTTGTTGAGATGATGGATGGCTTAACATCTTTTCTAATGTCACCAGTCGACAATTTGAGCCAAAGGTTCATCAGCCTCTGGCTGAAATTTATCTGATTCTTTTATTTCAAACGGATAAGATCCCTTCTCATTCAAATCTGCAACAAACTCCAGCATCATTGCCCCCTGTCCTTCGTAGTTTGTCCGGTCGCAAATTCCAAGCAGCGACGAGACTGAATCGAATAATCTTCCAACGCTTGAAGTAATTGGAGAATTAATTTTTTTCGATAACATATTTAGCAATATGCCAATCTCGGCTGATGTGAATTTATTTTCAATCAAATCACTAAACTCATTT
>JALONF010000374.1 GCA_025455085.1 Ignavibacteriaceae bacterium | reverse complement strand
CCAACGCCAAGATAAACCTTTTTTACAGTAATCTTCGAATCGCGTATATCCATTTCAATCTGCTTTAATAATTGACCTAATCCCTTGGAAGTTAGCTTCATGGGATTTCTATAAAACAATGGAACCACTTTTAATCCCAAGACCTCAGCGGATTCAATATACACTTCTTTTCGCTTTTCACAGTAAAGAACTGGACAATCAAAGTTTGTCTCTTCATAAGCTTTTGATATTGAGTAATTCCTGATTTCGCCACCAAAATAGTACTTGCTTACACTCAGAAAACCATCTCCTCCATCCGAAATTGGTTTGACTATTAGTTCCGCAACTGTTAGCTCAGCAAGATTATCCCGTATCAATCCGGATATAGTAACTGAATCTGCACATTCCTTAAAGCTGTTTGGTGATATTAGTATCCTTTTTCTCATCAGTGTATGAAATTCAATTTAATTATATTTGAGCAATACTATGAAAATGACAATTCAATTTCTCACTTCAAAGATAAAATATATTGTCCTGATTTATGTTGTAATTCAGTTAATTCTGATTTTAACAATTGATATAAGCTATAAAAGCGATTCACTATACTATTACAAATTAGCTCAAGAATGTTCAGTAAGCAATGAATATTATCCGGCCAAAGCCCACCTTTATGAAGATTACATAGTAGCTCCGCTCTACATAAATGTGTTAATTATTCTCTTAAAGAGTTACAATTCTACTATACTAATTAGTTTTTTTAATCTTGCCACAGTATTGCTAACAATTTTCATTCTCTTTAAAATAACCTCACAAATATTTTCAATATATGCAGCGCAACTAACAATTCTGTTATACATTCTCTATCTAAATACGTCGGGATTAGTCATTCAAAACTATACTGATCTCTTCTTTCTGTTTCTGATTTTAACTTCGATTTACTTATACTCACTAAGGACGAACTTTGCTCTTTTTCTTTCAGGAACATTTATAGGCGCTTCGATTGCTGTCAGACCTGTAGGCTGGGCACTTCTGCTTGCTTTTATTTTAATTCATTTTGTTTCCATCATAAAGAAAAGTGAGTTCTCACTAAATAGATTATTTCTTTATACAGGCACAATAACGGTTTGAATTTACTTCAACGACCGGTCCCATTAATCTTCTGCTTGGTGCAAATGATGATGCAACCGGAGGATTCAATTCACGAGTACTTGAAACAGGAAAGACTGGATTTATTGACGACTCAATCTCTATGACATATATTCAAAGAGGTGAGTTTTATCAAGAACAAGCTTTTAGTTGGATAGAACATAATCCTGAGAAGTGGCTGCTGCTTGCACCGATGAAGATCTTTCATACATTCACCTGGGATGACATTTCGTTGTCTGCTCTGCTTGGTTTTGATGATACAAATTTTGCGAGAGTCATCCGGATTATTCTTACTGAAGGTGATTTAAATAAGGCATTACCAGATTCATCAGTGGTTGAAAAATTTACCTATCTATTGATATTAGTTATCTCACACATTTATTTTTTTTTCTTGACCGTCGTTTTAATTATAGGAGTTTATAATTACTTCAAGCTGCAAGAATCCATTAAAGCAATCAACCTGATTTTAATGTTTTGTGCTCTGGCAATCTTGATGATTATGGTAACAGTTGGAGCACCAAGATATAAATACCCTGTCATAATTTTGCTGATGCCTTTCGCCGCCAATTATCTCGCGAAAAAATTCAAAATCGTGGATGCGAATAAATGACCAGTACAAGAACATTAAATAAAAGCTTTATGATTTTGGCAGCAATAATTTTATTGGCTTTAATTATTAGATCTTATTTTTTTGCTGGTCATATCTTTTCTGATGATGCATATTACTCTTATCTGAGTGTTACTCTGTTGAATGGCGATTATAATAATTATCTCGGTTATCCGGTGTTTCCACTTCGGATTGCTTTCCTCGGATTAACATCCATTTCAATGATGATCTTTGGAACAAATGAATTTGCAACAATAATTTTCCCGTTTCTGTTTTCAATTCTTAGTATTCTGTTAACTTATAAAACTACACGTTTATTTATCGATAATAAAAACACCGCCTTAACTGCCGCATTTTTAGCGGCGCTATTTCCGACTGATGTGATATTCGCTACTATTGGTTTTCCCGATCTGATAAATGTCTTCTTCATTAATCTTGGAATATATTTTCTGATAAAATCATATCATCAAAATAAAACTCATCTTGGAATTGTTGGTGGAATTTTTCTTTTCCTATCAATGCAGTTTAAGGAGAATGTTTACTATACACTCATCCTTCTTATTATTCTGTTTGGATATTATTTCATAAAGAAAAGAAAATTTAATCACCCAGTATTTTTAGGGATATTATTCATTATAGGGAATTATTTGATTGAAGGGTTAGTTTATTTACTCTTACATAACGATTTACTCTACAGGATCACAATTACAAATATCAATTACAATTACAGCTTCTATGATTTTTTCCCTCATACAGCACAGAAACTTTCTGGTTCAAAAAATTATTTCAGGAATTTACTTGCCCAGATTTTTGTGATAAATGCAAAATCTTTCTTTCTGAGAAGATTTTATTTATTTCTTCCAATCGTTTCGCTAATTCAATCCTATTTCGGTTTCAAAAAGAAAGAAAATGGACTTCTACTGTTTTGGTTCTGGGGATCAACAATATTAATGATAGCATTTACGACCTCATTCACTGAATACAAACCGCTGGACCTGGCAAGAAGCTGGTATATCTATCCTGTGCTGATGCCTATGGTAATATTGTCAGCGATATTTATAAATAGATTTTCAAAACTCATTAAAATCGTTTTGATGGTAATCTACATACTTGGAAGTTTAATAATGTGTTTTGAATATCAAAACTTTTTTGACATAGATAACCTGAACGCACTTAAAACCTTTCTAAGAGAGAATCCTTCAAAAACTATTTATACTGATCATTTTACAAAGTACAGTGTTGATTTGATTAGAGGTTACAAAGAGGCTGACTCCAAAAGGATATCCGGAAAAGATTTTGAATTTAGTCAAATCAAAACTGGAAACTGGATTCTTCTCAACAAAAAACACATTGAGGAGCTTGAATTGCAAAAGTATCAGCTACCTGATTTTAATGTGTTGGCTACAGGCCACTTTAAACAGGTAGCTTCTTTTAGTGATTTTATTTTCTATGAGAAATTAGACTGAAATTTTTCTCATTATTCCTTGAAACATTTTTGTAAATTTGCCGCATTAGTTTTCTAACAAAATCTTATTAAATGGAAATCATCGAATACTCAGAGAAGTGGAAAGATAAATGGGATCAGTTTGTGCTGGACTCCAATAACGGTACAATGTTCCATATGCAGAAATTTTTTGATTATCACAAACCAGGTAAGTTCAACTTTAATCATCTCATTTTTTTAGACAAAGGAAATATTACTGCTCTTCTCCCTGGTTCACGTTCAGGTGATTTATATGAATCACCAATCGGTGCCAGTTACGGCTCGATTGTTACAAAGGATGTGAAGTTTGCTGAAGCGATGAACATTGTCTCTTCTCTGCTTGAATACGGAAAAAAGTTTGGTATAAAAGAATTTCTATTAACCTCTGCACCTCGCGTTTATGAGCGACATCCGAATGAAAATCTGGATTTCGCGATGCTCTGGCAGGGATTCAATTACGATCTTCATTACATTTCAAGTGCTATCAAACTTGACCCGAATGAAGATATCATTTCAAGATTTCAACAGACTGTGAGAAGAAATATCAGAAAGTCATTGAAGGATCCGGATGTTAGAGTTGAAATTAATGATCGCTATGATGAGTTTCATCCAATACTCGTTGAGAA
>JALONF010000373.1 GCA_025455085.1 Ignavibacteriaceae bacterium | reverse complement strand
CTCGATAAGAATGGAATGAAAATGTCCAAGTCAAAAGGGAACACTGTTGATCCTTTTGTGCTTTTTGAAAAATATGGTGCCGATGCAACACGTTGGTATCTGGTTACAAACAGTCCTCCGTGGCGTCCAACTCTCTTCGATGAAGAAGGTTTGGTTGAGGTTCAGCGGAAGTTTTTTGGAACACTTCTTAACACATATGCTTTTTTTGCTCTTTACGCTAACATTGATGGGTTCGAAAATAAAGAATCTCAGGTCCCTCTTTCAAAAAGAGAAGAGATTGACAGGTGGATTCTCTCAAAGCTCAATTCCTTAGTTGAAAATAATATTAAGCTGATGGATGAATACGAAGTGACAAAGGCTGCAAGAGCCATTTCTGATTTTACAATTGATCATCTTTCAAACTGGTACGTAAGAAGATGCAGAAGAAGATTCTGGAAATCTGAAATGAATGAAAACAAGCTGGCTGCTTATCAAACACTTTATGAATGTCTTGTTACTGTATCCAAGCTTATTGCTCCATTTGTTCCGTTCTTAGCTGAGGAATTGTTCAGGAATTTAAATTCGGTTACAAAGACTGAACAGGCTGAGTCAGTTCATTTAACTAACTTACCTGAAAAAGGTGTGACTGATAAAGAGCTTGAACAGAAAATGGATGTGGCTCAGCATGTTGTTTACCTTGTCAGAGCAATCAGAGCAAAATCAAATTTAAAGGTCAGGCAGCCGTTGAAGAAGCTTATTGTTGTTATTGATAAGAATATGAAAGACGCCCTGTCGAAGATGAAAGATGTAATTCTCGAAGAAGTGAATATTAAAGAGCTTGAAATATTGGAGGATGATTCAACTTTAGTTCATAAATCTGCGAAAGCAAACTTCAAGACTATCGGACCTAAATTTGGCAAGAATGTTAAATATGTTGCGGAGCGAATTAAGAACTTCACCTCTGCTGATATCTCTTCGATTGAAAAGGGAGAAACTGTCAGCTTTAAAATTGACGGCGAAAGTTTATCAATAAACAGAGAGGATGTTGAAATTTTATCTGAGCAGATAGCAGGCTGGATTGTTGAAAGTGAAGGCGGTGTAACCGTAGCAGTTGACACGCAGCTAACTAAAGAACTAATCTCCGAAGGATTGGCAAGAGAATTTGTCAACAGGATACAAAATATGAGAAAGGATGCGGGATTCCAGGTTACTGATAAAATTAATATAGCCTTTTCAGGAAATTCCGAATTTACGATTGCAATTAATTCTTTTAAGAATTACATTGCCGTTGAGACTCTCGCAGAAAAAATTGAGAGCGAAGAGGGACTTAATGGTGGATTTTCACAGGATTGGAAAATCGGCGGAGATGACATTAAAATTAAAATTGAAAAAGTAAGTATTTAATTAAAGGAGTAATCAAAAAATGGCAAAAAAAGTCGAAAAAAAATCAGTAAAAAAAACGACGACGAAGAAGCCCTTAGCTAAAAAGACAGCCCCTAAAAAAGCACAAAAGAAAGCTGCTGCTAAAAAACCCGTGAAGAAAGCTATGCCTACGAAGAAAACAACTGCTAAGAGCAGTAGTGTTAAAAAAGAAGCCCGGCCAATTAGAAAAGCTGTAAAAGCTTTTTCAGCAAAAAGAGCTAAAGCTTCAAAGGTACAGGTTGAAGTGAAGTTTGAGGACCTCGTTGAATCGCGAAACAAAGCTATACAGAAAATAAAAGGGTACAGCAAAAGAGACCTGGATCAATTCAAGCAGATTATACTTGAAAAAAGAGACGAGATAATCGAGCAGCTTCAAAACCTGAAAGAACAGATGCTTGATCCAACAACCGGTGAGTATATTAATGAAAATTGACCTTACTCGCTGCATATGGCTGAGCAGGGAACGGATGCAATGGAAAGAGAAAAAACTTTTCTTTATGCTCAAAGAGAAAATAAATTCCTTGGATATCTTGAAGATGCCTTGAAAAGAATTGAAGCGGGAACGTACGGAATTTGCATTGAGTGTATTGATGAACCGCAGCATCTTTGTGAGACCTGTCCTTTAATTCCGAAAGAAAGACTTATGGCTGTGCCGCATAGCCAGCATTGCTTGCCGATTAAGCAAAGACAGGAAAAGAAATAATTATTCGCTGTTAAGCAAAAAAGCAAAGTGACATATTGAAATTTCTTTTTCTTTCCTTAATACTTTTTTTAATTGATCAGTCAAGCAAACTATTTGTTAGAGGATTCAGTTTGCCCTGGTTTAATATAAATCATAGCGGATTATACCTTGGCGAAAGCAAACCGGTTATTAGTGATGTTCTGCATTTAACTCTGGTTGAAAATCCCGGTATTGCGTTTGGAATAGATCCGGGTGAATCTTTAAGAGATCTGATTTTAATTGTTACTATACTGACCTGCGTTGGTTTTCTTTCTTACCTGATATTCGCAAAAAAGGCTGACAATAATGTACGAGTATCTGTTGCATTAATTCTTGGCGGCGCGGCAGGAAATTTATTTGACAGAATATTTTACGGTTTATTTTATAACTATGCTCCGTTGTTTCAGGGTAACGTTGTAGATTTTCTTGACATAAGATTATTCAGACTGTTTATTTTTAATAACATCCATGGTAATTATGTATTTAACTTTGCAGATATCAGCATCCTTCTTGGTGTTTTTATTTTGATTTACCTGATATTAAGTATGAAGAGCAGGAAAAAGGAAAAAAACCTGATACCACAATTCGTTGAAGACAGAGAGGACCCAGCTTGAGAATATTAT
>JALONF010000372.1 GCA_025455085.1 Ignavibacteriaceae bacterium | reverse complement strand
AAAAAACTCTCCACCCCAAACGGTTCCATCCAGACCATAACCAGTGCCATCCCAGGAAACACCAAGCGCCTCACCTTCAACCTGGTTTTCAAATCTGCATGCCGCAACATGTGCAAAATGGTGCTGAACTTGTTCTATCTTTTCACTCAAATGCATCGCGTACTTTGTTGAAATGTATTCGGGATGAAGATCACTTATTATTTCATCGGGCTCAGCATTATAAAGGAGTTTAAAATCACCAATCACTTTTTTAAATGTTTTGTTAGATCCCTCAGTTGATAGGTCACCAATGTGCTGGCTGATAAAAATATTATTTCCTTTTTTCAGGGCAACTGTATTCTTCAGATGACCGCCGACAGCAAGTATAGTTTTCTCTTTTAATAAATCAAATTTCTCATTTACCATTACCGGTAAAGGTGCATATCCGCGAGCACGCCTCATAATAAGTTCACGATTCATTATCACCCGGATTATTGAATCATCAACGTGACGAACAATTGGTCTGTTATGAACCAAATAATAATCAGAAACTCCTCTCAATCTTTCCAAAGCCTCAAACTCATCAATACAGATTGGTTCTTCCGACAGGTTTGCACTTGTTGCAACAATTGGTAATTTCAATTCTCTCATTAATAGATGATGAAGTGGAGTGTAAGGAAGCATCAGGCCGAGATAAGGATTTTTTGGAGTACTAAGTTCGGAGATACCTGATTCCAGATACCGGATACTTGAATTTTTTCTGAGGAGAACTATTGGAGACTCAGGAGAACAGAGAACTCTTTCTTCGATTTCAGAGACTTCACATATTTCTTTAACTGATTTTAATTCGGGAAACATCAGGGCAAAAGGTTTTTCTTCGCGACGTTTTCTTTTTCTTAATTCTCCAACTGCTTCATCATTCGTTGCATCAACAATAAGTTGAAAGCCGCCTAATCCTTTTAACGCAATTATTTTACCCTGGCGAATTAAATCACTTGTCTGCTTTATTGCAGAGTGTTTTTCTGAAACAACATTTCCATTCTCGTCCCAAAGAAAAAGTTGAGGTCCGCAATTCGGACAGGCAGTGGGTTGTGCGTGGAATCTTCTGTCCAAAGTATTTTTATATTCATCCTGGCACTTATCGCACATCTCAAAATTTTTCATCGATGTGTTAGGTCGGTCGTAAGGCAGAGATTCGATTATAGAAAATCTGGGTCCGCAATTAGTGCAGTTAATAAATGGATATAAATATCTACGGTCATTCGGGTCAAACATTTCTTTCAAACAATCATCACACACCGAAATATCAGGAAGTATAAATGCAGAAACATCTTTATTCTCTTGGCTTTCTTTTATTTCAAATTTTGAATACCCAAGAGGATCAAGAAAAGAATGTTCAAGACTGGTAATTACAGAAAGCTTTGGTTTGTCTGCTTCAATTCGTGAAAGAAAATTTCTTAAGATAGGTTCGTTTCCTTCTGCTTCTATGAAAACCCCTGAAGAATTATTTAAAACATAGCCCGATAGATTTAACTCATTTGCAAGTTTGTAAATGAATGGACGAAATCCCACACCCTGAACAGCACCCCTTATTGATATGTGGATTCGTGTGCTCAATTATCTTTTAATTTTAGATTCAATCCAGCTACACCATTCTTCAATTCCCTCATCGGTTGTGCAGGAAGTTTTAAATACTTTTAATGAAGGATTAATTGATAACGCATTTTTCATAAGCGTTTCTAATGAGCAGTTTACATATGGGACAAGATCTATTTTATTAATAATTAATGCCGAAGCATTCCTGAACATAGCAGGATATTTTAGAGGTTTATCATCGCCTTCAGTTGTGCTAACAATTACAACTTTTAAATCTTCGCCTAAATCATAACCTGCAGGACAAACAAGGTTACCAACATTCTCAATGAATAAAACCTCAAAATCATTTTTCGCGATTTGTCTAAAAGCATCTCTTACTAAACCTGCTTCAAGATGACAAGCTCCGTGTGTTACTATCTGCACAACAGGAACGCTATAAGCAGCCACTCTCTCTGCATCAAGACTTGTCTGCACGTCACCTTCAATAACAGCAATTTCAAATTTATTTTTAGTATGATGAATTGTGTTTTCAATAAGGCTGGTTTTTCCAGAACCCGGTGAACTGACAAGGTTCATTGTAAAAAGATTTTTTTTCTTGAATACTTCCCTGTTCTGCTGAGCAATGGTGTCATTCTTTTCTAAAACTTTTCGTTCAACTGTAATTACACTCACTGTTCCTCCCTGTCCCGGCTCTGCAAAGCAGAGACGAATTGGTTTTCATCGAAGAGTTCAATTTCATCAACTTTTAGTTCAGTCCCTGAAATAACTATTATTTGATTTTCGCCGCAGTTTGGGCAAACAAAAACCGGCTCGTCTATTTCCGCGACTTCATTGCAAGATGCACATTGAATTTTTACTGGCAATTCAATTATATCAAGCCGTGTGCCCTTTAGCGGTGTGTCGCTTGTTATTGCATCGAAACAAAAAGTAAGCGAATCCTTTAATACATTACTTAATTTACCAATACTCACCTTAACTGATTTCACGGTATTTGGTTTGGGATCGGGAACGTATTGATGTACAATCCTGAAAATTTCCTGTGCGACAGATATTTCGTGCATATAACGTGAATTTATTATTAAAAAATCTTGCCAATCACAAAATAATATACGAATTTTGAATGAAGAAAAGTTATTAAATAATGAGCCGCCTGGCTCTCAAAATAATATTTTGTATTACCGGGAGTTCTGCTATGCC
>JALONF010000371.1 GCA_025455085.1 Ignavibacteriaceae bacterium | reverse complement strand
AGCAGAAAACCTACCGTCCCGTAGATAACATTAAAGAGAATCCTTTTCATTTTATGATCACGACGGATATCTCTCTCAATTTTTGATTTACCATTTAATTTTACAAAGCCTAATATCATCTTTTATTTAATTTCTATTTTTATTTGCAGATAAAATAATTAAATATTGACTCACATTCCCTAACAATCTACGTGCCTCTTTTAATGCCGGATATGACGGCAATTGCAGCCAAAAATTGAATTTTAGATACGACAGTATAAGCTATTAATTCAATTTAACCTGTCTCATGTAAAAAAATAAATTGTGCCTTCAATAAAAAAAGTGAATGTATTTACTCTTTGACTGCGAGATTAATTCTTCAATAATTTCAAATCTTCATTGGTTAATGACTAATGAAATTACGCTTCACATTGAAGAATTTTTTTTCAATCAACTTTTCTTACCCAGCCATACTTTGCAAAAGGAATGGGGGTTGGGATATACTCAATATGGGCATTTGTGACTTCTAATTTGCCTGTTAATGTGTCAACAACCGCGTCATCGTAGTATATATCTATAAAAGCATCTTTTCCATCACCATAACCGAATTTTATTTCCGATAGATTGATTCCAGATAGATCAATTCCGCAGTAAGTGAGAGTTAGCTTTAAAGGTTGTGTAAAATTGCTATCGACAGGAGAAACAGAAACCAGTGCATTTTGTAAATCGACCGAAAGTGTGAAATCAATTGTGTCGCTGGCGGCAAATGTTCCTGATAAAACTCTCAGTTTTGCAGATATACAATACTGGCCATAAGGACCACCTATAAAATCTTTTGTGAAATCTACAGTTCCACCATCTGCTCCAACAATCTTGGAGCTGACATCAAATTTTGTTGTGTCTCCTAAAGCCGGATTTATAGGAAGATCAATCCAGTTATCCTTTTCAGGTTCAGGTGAATCCAGAATTTCATCGCCACAGCTAATTATTATAGCTAATGCTATAAAGACGGATAAGAAAACTATTTTTTTCATAATTGCTTACTGGTGGTATTTGTTTTAAATCTTGTTCTTATAGATTTCAATAATTAGAAGTGTCAAAAATATTGACACAAATTCTGTAACAATCTACGTGCCCGTTTTTATGTCCATAATGTCGGGAGGAGCGGCTAAAAATTTAATATTATGGATGAATAGATAATTTGTTGAACTCAATTTTACCAGATACTTGCAAAAAAGTAAAATCAGTTCTTAATAAAAAAACCCCTCTTGCTCAGTCTCGGCAAGTCCGAGACTTGATTGCAAGAGGGGCTGAAGCAATAAAAGAAGTAATTACTTAATTAAAGTCATTTTCCTAACTTCTGAAAATTGACCTGCATCAAGTCTATAAAAATATATTCCGCTGTTCATCTGACTTGCATCAAAATTAATTGTATGAACGCCTGATTCCATATTCTGGTTAATAAGAGTACTTACTTCCTGCCCAAGAGTATTGAATATCTTCAAAGTTACATTTGTGCTTTGAGGAATTGAAAACTTTATCGTTGTGCTGGGATTGAACGGATTCGGATAATTCTGAGCCAACTCAAACTGAATAGGCGCTGTAACATCGACATTAACTTCATCTGAATATGAGAATGTTCCGTTAAAGTCAACTTGTTTTAGTCGATATGTATAACTTCCGCTGGAAAGATTAGCATCAACAAATCTGTAGTTTTTAACTTCAGTAGTAGTACCGTAACCATTTACAAAGCCAACAGTTGCAAATTCATTTCCTGCAGTTGATCTCTGAACCTCAAAACCAAAGTTGTTTAACTCGGTAGCAGTTGACCAATCTAAGATAACATTGCTGCCATCGACCACTGAGGAGAATGAAGTAAATTCAACAGGAACAAGATCGCCCCACTGAGTTGATACTCTGATACCATCAACTAATACTGAATATGCCTGACCGCCCTGACGTAATGCAATCGCATCGATAACATCCTGTCCGCTAGTAGCAGTATTTAGCACTTCGGGTGTACCAGCAAGAGTTTCACTGAGTGGAACGCCGGAGCTGAATACCCAAAGTCTGCATTCATCAGCACCGCCCGTGTTAATAATATACTTAACAAAAACGAGGTAAGTAGTATTATAGCTGAAGTTTGTTGTTCCCATCGTTGCCGTTGAGGTATTGCTCATTCCAAATCTTAAGCTTCCGGAAACGTCCTGAACGTAAACACGAGCAGCAAAAAGTGTAAATGCAGTTGGTGAAACTCTGTTACCAATATGAATGAAATAATCCTGAGTTGCACTTGCCGAAGCAACGTTTGCAAGGAATGAATAATAAATTACATCGCCATTTGTGAATAGTGAATCAATTCCTTTATTTACATCCTCACGAGATCCAGAACCACCTTGAATATTAACATGGTTTCCAATACCTGAAGAAGGATAACCACTGTAAGTTAGACTTCCGGTTTGTACAAGAATGGTGGTACCTGTACCGCTGTGTTTTGTCCAGCCCTGACCTGTTAAAGAATCACCGACTGGATAATTAAAATCCTCAACAAGTAACTGTCCAAAAGATAGACTTAGTGGAATAAAGAGAAAAGAAAACAATACAAGTAAATATGATTTTTTCATATTTGCCCTCCGATTAGATTTGTTAGAAATAAATTATTTAAACTGGATTGATGTCTGAAAAATAGTAAAAATAAAAAGAGAATGAAAAGAATTCTCTCTTCATTCTCTCAGGAATCTATTGGAGGATCTCTCAGGAATCTATTGGAGGATTAGAAATTAACGATTATTTAATATTGCATTATTACTTAACAAGAGTCATTTTTCTTGCCTGAGCAAATCCATTCGCTTCTATTTTGTAAACATAAATTCCACTATTGAGTGAAGATGCATCAAAGTTAAATGTGTGAACTCCTTTTTCTTTAAAATCATCTACAAGCACTGCAACCTGCTCTCCTACTATGTTATATATTGTCAATTTAATATTTCCGGATTCAGATAGAGCAAACCTTATTGTAGTTTCGGGATTAAATGGATTTGGATAATTCTGATTCAACTCAAATATTGTTGATGAACCAAGATCGATTTCAATTACTTTTGAATATACATACTGACCATCTGTATCAATCTGTTTTAATCTGTATGAATACTTGCCACCAGAAACATTATTATCGATAAATGAGTAATCCTTTGGTGAATTTGAATTCCCATATCCCTGTAGGAATCCAATTTTATTCCAATCTTGTAATTTTTCAATCTTGTAATCTTGCAATCTTTCAATCTCAAAACCGTAATTACTTACTTCTGTTTCCGTTCTCCATACCAGCTTTACAGAATTTTCAAATAAGATTGCCGAGAATGATGCAAGCTCAACGGGTAGCGATCCACCTGCAGGATTAAAAACAAAATCATCTATTCCTAGCCCATGATCTTTGGAAGATGCATTTAAATTCATCCATCTAAACCATATCTCCTGCCCACTAAGAACAGTTATGCTTAGAGTAGAAGAAAGAGAAACTCGATTCGCTGATGCATTGCCATCTAATGCTGAAGGAGGAGTTGAAGCAATTGGTCCTGTAAAATCTAATGCATCAACATCAGTCCAGGTTCCAGAAGTTATATTGGTTATTGTCCCGGCATTTCCAATCTGATATTGAAAATCAAGTTTTTGAGTTTGGTTACCTGCAGTACGCCATTGTTCACCAATGTATGAAATCGGAATAGTGGTAATTGTTTGACCAGTGTTGTTAGTAAAACGAACCCCCGAAAAAATATCACCAGTACCATTTGTCGGCATGCTTCCTAACGCACGGTCTGAACTTCCAGTTGAACCAAAACTATACAAAGCACCAGTATTTGAGTTACCCGTTCCAGCGTCATATGTAATTCTTGATGAATACCATCCTGTAATTGTAGCATTGTCAGTCCAGATAATATTAGTTCCCGTACTAGCTAACGAATTAAAATCCTGTGTATAGGTAAAGTTATAATTAGAGATTGAAATTTGAGCAAAAGCCAAACTCGAAACGATAAGAAATAAAGTAATTAGTATAGTAAGTTTTTTCATTCTATTGACCTTTTAATTCTGCTTTTAGAATTGCTGCTAATCATCGAAAAGGTCAAAAATTTAGCCAAAAAAAAGCTTATTTATTTGAAAAAAAATATAAGAAGATTAAATATTAAGCGAGATTTTTTCGCCGAATTGGTTGTGTTCAGCAAAAAATTACCTGAATGTAATTTCGAATAATATAAAAAAGCCCCAACATTGTCGGGGCTGATAAATGAGAAAATCAGAGGATTATTTGATCAATATCATTTTTCTTGCCTGAGCAAATCCATTCGATTCTAATTTATAAATGTACACCCCGCTGTTAAGTTCGGAAGCATTAAAATTAATTGTATGAACGCCGGCATCCTTAAATTCATTCACCAGTTCGGCTGCCTTTTCTCCCAATGTGTTGTATAGTATAAGCCTAACTTTTCCCGGCTGTGGAAGCATAAACCGAATGGTTGTAACCGGGTTGAAAGGATTTGGATAGTTCTGACTTAGCTCATACTTTGCAGGCGAACCAAGATCAACTTCGATTACTTTTGAATATTCAAACTGACCATCTGTATCAATCTGTTTTAACCTGTATGAATACTTACCGCCGGAAATATTCTTATCAACAAATGAGTAATCCTTTGGTGA
>JALONF010000055.1 GCA_025455085.1 Ignavibacteriaceae bacterium | reverse complement strand
AAACAGTTATGGGTAATGGTTATTACTATCAAGATCAGAAAATTATGCGCGTACTTGTATACGATGAACTGGCTGCTTCTTTAGAACCGGGTCAATATTTATATCTCAATATGCCATTCTCAATTTCAAATCCAAGGGATATAAAGATTGATTACGTCGTTTTAGCAGATGAAGAAAATAATGCAATTAACAAACTTAGTATACAGGTGATTTACGGAGACGCTCCACAGCTTCCAGTTGAATATTCTCTCAGCCAGAATTATCCAAATCCGTTTAATCCTACTACAGCCATTGAATTCTCGGTTCCAAAAACCAGTGATGTTGTAATTTCCATATACGATATGCTCGGTCAGGAAGTAAGAACTCTTTATACAGGTGAAGTTCAAAGAGGAACTTACTCTGTTCAGTGGGATGGTTTGAATAATTCAGGTAGTAAAATGAGCTCTGGCAGTTATATATACAGAATGATCGCAGGCGAATTCGCTCAATCAAAGAAAATGATACTAATGAAGTAATTGAGATTCGCTAAATATCTGCCCCTCGTATGGGGGGCAGATAATTTAATTTCACATAAGTCAAATAATTTTAGAATTTCTTTCAAAATATTAATTAATTATCAAGAGGAATATTATTCTATGAAATCTAGTATTAAACTTTTTCAGGTTGCATTTGGAATATTACTATGTACGATTCATATTTATTCACAGATTACCCCTGCACAATTGGAAATAGGTTTAAATTTTTCAGATAACAGTGGAGCTACATTCAACAATGTGCTTGCATTTGGTTTAGATCCAGCCGCAACAAGTGGTTACGATGGACTACCATTTGAAGATGCATTGCCGCCTTTCGCACCTGCCCTTGAGGTAAGATTTGTCATTGGCGCATTTGAATCTTATACTGATATAAGACATGCTCCTTCTTTTCCTTTTAGCGGTGTTGATACATTAGATCTAAAGTGGCAGTTACAAACTGGGACCAGTGCAAATGTGTTAACAATTAATTATAACCTTCCTTCTGGTGTTTCAATTGTAGTTAGCACTTTACTTGGTTCAAGTCCTCTCCTGTCAGGATCGGGGTCATACAATATAACTAATGCTAATGTCCTCACACAAGGGAAATTAATTGTAACTTATGATAATGTAACTGATGTTCAGGACATCATTCAAAATCCAATTAACTTTGAGCTAAATCAGAATTATCCAAATCCCTTTAATCCTGGTACTACAATTAACGTCACCTTACCGGTTGGTTCTGAAATTACTCTAAAGGTTTTTGATCTGCTGGGCAACGAAGTATCTGAAATTGCAACAGGTTATTATAATTCCGGTAACTACAACTTCAATTTTGATGGAAAGAACCTGGCTTCAGGAATATATATATATCAATTAAAACACGAACAAGGTATAATTTCTAAAAAGATGACATTGCTTAAATAGGACATTATAATACTATTAAAATTTATCTATAATTTATTAAACAGACATGGTTAGAATCTCTCTAAATGTGGAGGAGCAAAAGAGGGAGAAAATAGAAATTACTTCTGATGTATATCAGATACCTTACTTGTCTGGAATTAGCAAAAAGACAATTAAAACCAGTCGAAATGGAGTCAATCTTTATTCATTAAGCTGTTCCTGCAAGGTATATCGTCAAAATGTTAAATTGTACCCGAGACGCGATATAAGAAGGGTTTGCAAGCATCTTTATGAAAAACTGTTTTCAGAAGCTGATCATTTGTTAGACGAATTGAGCAAGATGCTCTTACATAACCAGTTTTGGTTTGGACAATCAAATGTAAAAAAAGTATTGTTCTACAAGCGAGTAGTTTTTATTGGCTTCCACAAAGTGGGAAATATCGTAAGCTTTTTTGTAGATCAGGATGGATGGAAAAAGTATTTATATGAGTCTGATTTAAATACTTGGTTAGAGTCTTCAATGCCCTTTGATAATGATTTATTGAATACAGAATTGGCTAATTTGTCTAAGGAATTGTATAGACAAATCAAATTCAACTAAGATGAATTAACATAAGGTTGTGAACTTTTAAGTTATGGGAAATTTTGATTGGTGTTAGATGCCAAATCGGAAATAGGCATAATTATATAATTGTAAACTAACACTTATTAAGAATTTTACAATAAGTCTTCTCTCTCGCTCTCTCCTTCGACTAAAGGGCGCTGCATCAAGCAGCGCCTTTATTAATTTAAATTGTGTA
The DNA here is from genome assembly GCA_025455085.1 of Ignavibacteriaceae bacterium. Taxonomy (GTDB): domain Bacteria; phylum Bacteroidota; class Ignavibacteria; order Ignavibacteriales; family Ignavibacteriaceae; genus IGN2. Next base: position 7,422 of record JALONF010000055.1, on the reverse strand, counting down.
ATTAAGTTTACAGCAATGAAAATAAGTTTTGAAGTCGCACTTTTACTTTTTCTCCTGTCTTTTGTTGAAATTTATTCTCAACATTTAGATTCTGTCTTTCTCCAATTAAATAAATCAGCTGACTATATCAAAAGACACACAGAAATTCTTTCCAGTGATACATTTGAAGGAAGGGGAACAGGAACAACCGGCGGATATTTAGCAGCAAAATATATTGCTTCTGAATTTGCTAAGTACGGTCTTAAACCTGTCAGGCAGGATGATTCATTTTATCACAGCATACCGATGCATGGTAGCTATCCACTAAAATCTTCCGAACTGAAAATATATTCAAATGATGATGAAATATTTTTAGAGCTTAATAAAGATTACTTACTATACAAATCCGGTCAGCAAACTTTTACACCCGTACCGCTGCCTTTGGTTTTTGTTGGCTTTGGAATTGTTGCACCGGAATTTGATTATAACGATTACCAGTCTGTTGATGTAGAAGGAAAAATTGTAGTTTTCCTGGATGGAGAACCGGAATCTGACGATGCTGCTTATTTTAATGGTGCAGCTCCAACTATTTATAATTATGCTTTATCAAAACAGCGTATTGCTTTATCCAGAGGTGCTGCAGGTAGTATTTTAATTCCGGATACTGCATCTAAAAATTGGAACAAGATAGTCGACGATTTTACATTTGAAGATGTCAATCTTGCTTATTCAGCATCCAATAATCTTAGCCTTATAATTAATCCTGATGCACTTACTCTTCTCTTTATGAACTCAGGATTCAATTATAAACAGATTTTACTGATGAAGAAGGAACATCGTTTGCAAAGTATCGAATTAAACACTCGCTTATCATTTAAAGGAGAATATCTCCAAAGAGATTTTATAGCTCAGAATGTTTTAGGAATTATTGAAGGTAAAAACTCTGATTTAAAAGATTCCTACCTAATAATTTCTTCTCACTATGATCATCTTGGAATTGGACCTGCTGTCAATGGGGATTCGATTTACAACGGCACACTTGATAATGCAATTGGTGTTGCTGTATTATTAGAACTCGCCAGACAATATGCTGAGAAATCACATTCCATCGAACGATCAATTATTTTTCTTGCTCTTACCGGAGAAGAAAAAGGATTGCTTGGATCAAGTTACTACATAGATAATCCGCTAGTTCCTTTATATAAAACAATTGCAAATATTAATATCGATGGAATAGCACTATTCAGAGATTTCCAATCTGTAGTTGGTGTTGGTTCAGACTTTTCAACATTGGAAGATTTTTTAGCGGAAGCAGCAAATCAAATGAATTTAAAGATTGAACCAATTCCGCCTAAGTTTAGAGTGTTTGAAGCATTTAATCAATCAGATCAGCTAAGCTTTGCGTCAGCCGGTATTCCATCGATTTTAGTGTTAGAGGGAACCAAAAATAAAAATAAATCTGAAGAGGAAGTACTGAGTGCTTTTATAGATTATATGGTTAAAAGATATCACACGCCATTTGATGATGCTTCTCAAGAACTTGATTATCTTGCCGCAGCACAGCATATGGATGTATTGTTTAGATTATCGTCATTATTACTTAATTCTGAAAATGTTCCTGAATGGAAATCAGGTTCTCCTTTTATCAATGCAAGATTAAGATCTATAGCTGAAAAACGATAGGCAAGTACAGAATCAAATAACCACTTTACATCAAATTTAACATTTTCTTAACATTAGACCGGAATAAGCCTGCATTACTACTCGTATATTTAATAATCTAATAATTTTATTTAATAATTAATGGGAGAGAAAAATGCTTAAACTAAAAAATCTTCAAGTATTACTAGTAATACTTTTAATCTTACCTGTTGTCTTCATTGGTTGCAAGAAAAAAGAAGCGGGCGAAGAGAAGACTGTTATATCAGTAAAAGGCTCAGATACAATGGTTAACCTTGCTCAAAAATGGGCTGAGGTCTATATGCAAACGCATCCTAATGTTTCAATTCAGGTAACTGGCGGAGGATCAGGAACTGGTGTTGCGTCATTACTAAACGGTACAACTGATTTGGCAAATTCATCCAGAGAATTGAAGGAAAGTGAACTGGAAACAGCAAAGCAAAAGGGAGTAACTCCAGTTGTATACAACGTAGCACTTGATGGTATAGCAGTAATTGTTCATCCGGATAATAAAATAGATAATCTCTCCGTGCAGCAGGTAAGCGACATTTTCGCAGGTAAAATTACGAACTGGAAGCAGCTTGGTGGTCCCGATATGGTAATCACTCTTTATGGAAGAGAAAACAGCAGCGGTACTTATGAATTCTTTAAAGATCACGTTTTAGGTAAAGACGCATCAGGCAAGCAAGTAGATTACTCCCCAGCAACGCAGGTTTTACAAGGAACAGCGGCACTTGGCGAAGCTGTTGCTCGTGATGTTAAAGGAATTGGTTATGGTGGAGTTGGTTACTTCGCCCACAGAAAAGATGTAAAGATACTCCATATTAAAAAAGATGATAATTCACCCGCTATCTCACCAGCTGAAAATGGTGTGGTAAATTTTCAGGTTATATGGAATGGTGATTATTCAATTTCAAGATATTTATATTGCTTTACCAATGGTGAAGCTCAAGGTGAACTAAAAGATTACATGGATTTTATAGTTTCACCGGAAGGACAAAAATTGGTTGAGACAATGGAGTACATTCCATTACCACCAAAAGGCTGAGCTTGATTTTAAGCTTCCTGAAAGAGAGAGCAGGAAGCTTTTTTATTTTTATAAACTAGTCGAATTAAAGAGAGAGGGTTAAGTGAAAAACATTTATTTAATTGTTTTGTTGTATCTGCTTACATCTTCGCAGATATTTGCACAAAATGAATCAGGCGGCAAATTTTCCGGATTAATGTTCGGAGATTATTTTTATAACATCCTACGTGATTCAACCATTGATGATATAAGCTATAAAGCACAAACAGGTCAGAAGGATCTTAATGGTTTCCAGTTCAGAAGAATTTATTTTACTTACGACTATACAATTTCTGATCAATTCAGTACAAGATTCAGACTCGAATCACAAACTCAAGTAGGTGTTAATAATACATTATTTGTTGTGTTTGTAAAGGATGCATTTCTAAAGTGGAAGGATATTTTTGAAGGTAGTAATCTGATTTTTGGAATACAACCTCCTCCAAGTTTTGATGTTGCAGAAGGTTATTGGGGATACAGATCATTGGAAAAGACAATCATGGATTTGCGGGCAATTGCCAGTTCCAGAGATTTTGGAGTTGCACTCAAAGGCAGAATCAACAGTGGGGGAACAATCAACTACTGGTTAATGTACGGCAATGGTAATACTTTGGACTCTGATGGTGACAAATATAAAAGAGCATATGCTCACCTTGAATTCAAGCCAACTGAGAATATTGATATAACAGTGTACGGAGATTACAGATATAAAGCTGATAAATCTTTCAGCTCATTACCTGATGAAAGTTTTAATAATGACGCTCTTACCACTGATATTTTCATAGGTTACAAAGAACCTAAAAGTTTTACTATAGGCGTTGAATCATTCCTACAAAATAATTCCAACGATGTTATCCAATTGGAGAATGCTGACTATAAGGTTTCAAATCGAAATGCTCTAGGAGTTTCACTATTTGGATGGTATCGGTTTTCAGAATTACTTGCAGGAGTAGGCAGATTCGATTATTTTGATCCTAATATCTCAAGTGATTTTAAAGGTGATTCAAGGAATTACTTTATTTTAGGATTAAGTTTTATTTTGCATGAAAAAGTTTCAATTACACCTAACGTTTTATTTGAGACTTATGAACAACCAGTTAATGGAGTTTCAATTGATCCTTCATTAACAGGGAGAATCACTTTTAACTATGAATTCTTATAAAAGATTTTGATTCCTTCTCGTATATGGAAGACAAAGAGTTTTTTCAAAAAGCTGTAAATTCAAAATACGCCAAAAAGATTGGTAAGCACACCAGATTAAAAGAATCTTTAATCAAAATCTTTTTTGCTGTTAATGGAACCATGGCTCTGATCTTCATCATACTGATTTTCGTTTTTCTTTTTAAAGAAGGTTTTAAAGCATTAGATCATATAGGTCTTCTTGATTTTCTTTATCTTGATCGACCTGATGCCTCCGGCAATATTGAAAGAGTTTTCCAATGGTATCCGACATCAGAAGAACCAAGATACTCTTTGATTCCATTGTTAATCGGTACTTTCCTTACTGCTTTTCCGGCAACAATAATTTCTACATTACTTGGAGTTGGAGCCGGTATATATCTCTCAGAAGTAGCAAATCCAAAATTTAAGGAATTCCTTAAACCAATGATTGAATTGTTCGCAGGAATCCCAACAGTTGTTTTGGGATTTATTATGCTTGTTGTTGGTGCGAGTTTCTTTAATGATATTTTGCATCCTGCAAACAGGCTTAATGCGTTTGTCGCATCCATCGGATTATCGTTCGTCATTATTCCAATCATTGCATCGTTGACAGAAGATGCACTACATTCAATTCCAAATGATTTGAGAATGGCTTCCTATGGACTTGGTGCAACCAAATGGCAAACGATTAGCAAGGTGATTCTTCCGGCAGCGTTCAGTGGAGTATCAGCAAGTATTTTACTTGGATTTGGCAGAGCGATCGGTGAAACAATGATTGTGCTGATGTGTGCAGGTAATGCCGCAAATCTTACATCAAATATTTTCCTTAGTGTGAGAACGATGACAGCAACTATTGCCGCGGAAATGGGTGAAGTATCACAGGGTTCTGATCACTATTACTCTTTGTTCTTTATTGGAATAGTTTTGTTTACAATTACTTTCTTCCTGAATCTGATCGCTGAGATAATTATTAATAAAATGAGAAAGAAAAATACTTTTTAGTCTGATATAATATGGAACTAAAGAAAAGAAAGAAGGATATTGCAGGATTTGTCTCAATTGGAATTGTGAGAATCACATTCTCCTTTCTTGTTTTAATTTTATTGCTTCTGCTCGGGAAAATATTTATCGAGGGAATCGGTGTAATATCACTCGAATTTCTGATTGATGAACCACGAAATAATATGACTGAGGGAGGAATAGGGCCTGCCATTTTTGGAACTGTTGCAGTAACACTTTTGATGGTTCTCTTTGCTGTTCCACTTGGAGTATTTTCAGCTATCTATCTCAATGAATATGCTAAAGATACATTCTTCACACGTATAATCAGAACTTCTATAAATAATCTTGCCGGAGTTCCATCAATAGTATTTGGATTATTCGGTTTGGGATTTTTTATTCTGTTTATCGGAAAAAATTTGGATGAAGTATTTCAAACAGGATTACTTTTCGGGCAGCCGGCTTTACTTTGGGCTTCAACAACTTTAGCTGTACTTGTTTTGCCGATTGTAATTGTTTCAACACTTGAAGCACTTAATTCAGTTCCGAAATCTCATAGAGATGCATCTTATGGGCTGGGTGCTACTAAATGGCAAACAATCAAAAATGTTGTTTTACCTCAAGCTAGACCTGGAATATTAACAGGAACTATTTTAGCGATAAGCAGAGGGGCAGGCGAGACAGCTCCGATATTGTTTTTAGGTGCAGCATTTTTCTTACCGAATTTGCCAGTTGCTGATCTTTGCATTGGTGATTACTGTATTCCGATGATAAATCCAACTGAACAATTTATGTATCTGGCATATCACATTTTTATAATGGCTACACAATCGGCTAATCCTACTAAAACTTTACCAATTCAGTACGGCTCAACTCTGGTGTTAATAGTTCTGACATTTTTATTAAATATTACAGCAATAATTTTCAGATATAGGTTCAGGAAATTATTAGGAAGATTATAATCTTAATTTTATGAAAGAAACCAAAATAGTAGTCAAGGATTTAAACCTGTTTTATGGAGATAAACAGGCATTAAAAAAAATTACAATGGATATTCCAGATAAAAGAGTTACAGCTTTTATTGGACCTTCTGGTTGCGGTAAATCTACATTCCTGCGTGTAATTAACAGGATGAATGATCTTATTGATCATGTTAAAATTGATGGTGAAGTTTATATCGACGGTGTGAATATTTATGACAGGTCATTGGATATAGTTAATCTGAGAAAAAATGTTGGAATGGTTTTCCAGAAATCAAACTTATTTCCAAAAACCGTTTACGAGAATATCGTTTACGGTCCAAGAATTAACGGCATAAAAGATAAAAAGGTACTGGACGAAATAGTTGAACGCACACTAAACCAGGCAGCTATTTGGGAAGAAGTTAAAGATAGATTAAATGATAACGCGTTAAGTTTATCCGGTGGACAGCAACAGAGGCTTTGCATTGCACGTGCTCTGGCAGTTGAACCTGAGATTATTTTGATGGATGAACCGGCAAGTGCGCTAGATCCAATTTCTACTGCGAAAATTGAAGAGCTGATTCACGATTTGAAAAAGCAGTACACAATTGTAATTGTAACTCACAATATGCAGCAGGCTGCAAGAGTAAGCGATCAGACTGCATTCTTTTACCTCGGTGAGCTAATCGAGTTTGACAGAACAACAACAATTTTTACAAATCCTTCAAAAAAGCAGACTGAGGATTATGTAACAGGAAGATTTGGTTAATTTATTTCATATCTAATATTTAAGGAGAAGTGATGGAGAGATTATTAGACGAGCATATTGAAAAGTTAAAATCTAGAGTTATTAAAATGTGCAGCCTTGTGGATGAACAGGTGCAGTCTGCCATAAAAGCTGTTGAAGAAGAAAATATCGAGTTAGCGAAACAGGTGATTGAGAAAGATAGTAAAGTAGATAAATATGATAATAAGATAGATAAGATATGTCAGAAAATTTTTGCACTCACTCAGCCAGTCGCACTTGATTTAAGATTAATAATGTCTTCTCTTACAATAAACAATAATCTTGAACGGATAGGTGATATCGCAGTTAATATTGCAGAATACCTGACTATGATTGAGAAGAAACCAGCGTTCTTTAATCAAACGAAACTTGATCCAATGTTCAAGATTGCGAAGCAAATGCTCAAAGATGCAATTGATTCATACATACAAGGTAATGAGAATCTTGCTAAATCAGTTATCACATCAGATGACGCTCTTGATAAATTAAATGTTGATAACCATAAAATCCTGGTTGATATAATGAAGCAGGATAAAAATAATATCGACAGTGCAGTTGTGCTGCTTGTAATGTCAAGGCAACTAGAAAGGTTAGGGGATCATTGTACTAATATTGCTGAAGATGTCTTTTTCATTGTTGAAGCTCATATCGTAAAGCACAAGTATGAAAAATATCTTTTCGGTGATGATAAAGATGATAACGATGACTGATAACTTACTTGAGTGAGGTCAAGTATATTTCAATTCGATTTTATCCTTCCGGTTTAAGCAGATGGAACTATGAATGGT
>JALONF010000370.1 GCA_025455085.1 Ignavibacteriaceae bacterium | reverse complement strand
GTTACTTTGAATCTTGATTCTGTTTTGAAAGAATCAATTTCTCGTTCACGCTCAACAATTAAACGAACTGCGACAGACTGAACTCGTCCTGCAGATAGTTTTGGTCTTACTTTCCTCCACAATATTGGCGATAGTTGAAAACCAACTAGCCTGTCCAGTATTCTTCTTGACTGCTGAGAGTTAACAAGGTTGTAATCAATTCCACGGGGATTTTTTACTGCTTCCAGTATTGCTGTTTTTGTTATTTCAGAAAAAACAATCCGTCTAATTTTTTTCTCAGGCAACTCCAAAGCTTCCTTTAAATGCCAGGCTATAGCCTCACCTTCACGGTCTTCGTCAGTTGCAAGCCAGACAGTTTCAGATTTGTCAGATAATTTTTTAAGCTCTTTTACTCTTGCTTTTTTATCTTCAGGGATGATGTAATGCGGTGAATAGTTATTCTCAACATCTATCCCCATATCTTTTTTCTTTAAATCCCTTATATGTCCATAACTGGATGTAACTAAAAAATCTTCTCCGAGAAATTTTTCTATCGTGCTTGCTTTTGCCGGTGACTCAACTATTACTACGTTTTTTGCCATACTTTCTTTTTTTTGTGAAAACTTTCAATTTTGACGGGGCAAATTAAGTTATATTTAAAGAGAATTTCAAAGTAATTTTTTTATTGTGCAGTTATTCTCTGAATTAGCAGGAAATCTTTGTTATCTTTTTTCGGGCTGAACGCATTATTTATCAAAATGAGTTTTAATATTTATTTAAAAAAGTTTTTTCAACTGCTTGCAATACCTTTAATTGTGTTGATAAAAATTTATCAGCTAATTATTTCTCCTTTGTTTCCTCCATCTTGCAGATTTACACCAACTTGTTCTCATTACACTCTTGATGCATTGAAAAAATATGGAATTCTAAAGGGCGGATGGTTAGGTTTTAGAAGAATAATCCGGTGTCATCCGTGGGGAGGAAGCGGTTATGATCCTGTGCCTTAAAGCTGAGAATACTGATGACTAAAAAAAAGAAATTCAATTTAAAACAAATCATCAAAAAACTGCCGAAAATTATTCTGAAGATTTTCGTTCGATTTATTTTCATATCCATTCTTTCAGTGTTACTTCTGAAGTGGTTAAATCCTCCAACCACTTCAATAATGATCCAGAGAAAAATAGAAGCACTTATTTCCTGGAATGATAGACAGATGATTGCTTACGAATGGTTCAGCTACGAAGATATTTCAAAGCAGATGGCGATAGCAGTTATTGCTGCTGAAGATCAGAATTTTCCTTTCCATTTCGGATTTGATTTTGAGCAGATTGAAAAAGCAATTGAACAAAGCAATCGTGGCAGAAAACTTCGCGGCGCAAGTACTATTACACAACAGGTAGCAAAAAATTTATTTCTCTGGGAAGGAAGAAGTTTCATCAGAAAAGGATTTGAAGCATACTTCACAGTTCTTATTGAATTGTTATGGAGTAAAGAACGTATCCTTGAAGTTTATCTTAATGTCATTGAAACAGGAGATATGATATTCGGAGTTGGTGCTGCCAGTCAGATATATTTTAAGAAACTACCGGGAAAGCTCACCAGAAGTCAGGCAGCTTTACTAACCGCAACAATTCCTAATCCAAAACGTTTCTCTGCAAAAAGACCTTCTGGTTATATTATCAGGAGACAAAGCTGGATACTTGGTCAAATGAGTTCTCTTGGCGGGACAGATTATCTCAAAAATCTTTGATTATGAAGATATATTTAAAAGAAAACAATTGACCTTCTGCTTTTATAGAGTTAAATTATTTCCGGCTTAAAACAGTTCTTTCTTTTTCTTTCAATCATTTAGAAAGATAAATTCAGGTGAAACGTTTCTTCACAAATGATGTTTCACTTTTCATCGCAGATATTCTGATTTTATTAACCTGTGTCGGGGGCTTGTATCTTATTACCCTTAAAGCAGACTTACCTTTCAAAACCTCCACTGTAAACTCAAAGCTTATTGTTTCTGAAATTCTTCTCAACGAAAAAAATATCAATGCAGGTGATGAAATTATCAGCATTGATAATCTACAACTAAGCCAAATGGGAGGAAGTAGAACTTTATCTTGATGGGAAAAATATTGGGGATATTGTTCAGATCAGATTAAACAGCAATGGAGTGATTAAGTCAGAAATTGTGCAGCTTAAAAAATATTACAGTTTATTTGACCTTATTATTATTTCATTGGTCGGACTAATCTTTTTTGTAATGGGTGTGCTTGTAAGAGTCAGGGCTTCAGAAAATTATTCTGCGCACATATTTCATTGGGCAAGTCTCGGTCTCGGGATGGTAATAGTTATGACTGCTGGTCTCTATAATATTCAACCCTTCGGCTATGGTCACTTTAACAGAATAATCTGGTTGTTTGCTTACAGTGTCACTCCAGTTCTTTTCATTCATTTCACAGCCACATTCTCTAAGAAAAAAGTTAAAAGTATCAAATATATTTTATGGCTTTTCTACATAAGTGCTATCGCAAGTGCTTTTATATTAACCTATTTTTTTCTTGATTCAACTGTTAGTGAAAGTGAAAGTAGCCTCCGATTTTATGTTGCCTTCTTCGATTCGTTTTTCCGAATATTTCTTATTTTATGTATAGTTCTTGCAATCTCCATCTGCATTTACGCTTACAGATCAGCAAATGAAATTGAAGAAAGAAAACGACTTCAATGGCTTCTGCTGGGATTTTTTATCGGTCCGTTTAGCTTCGTAATTTTTTGGGTTATACCAATTTACCTTATTGGTCATACACTCATTCCCGAATCATTAATCCTGATTTTCCTAACTGCTATTCCATTAACATTCAGCATTGCAATAATTAAATATCATTTAATGGACATTAATCTTATTGTTAGAAGAAGCGTTGTTTATACAATAATTCTAGCTGCAATAATTATTACCTATGTGGGAATATCTTCTACTATTACTCTTTTTGTTAGTGATATCAATCCAGCATTTCCATCAGTACTAACTGCGTTAGCAGTTGTTGCTTTACTTCAACCGGTCAAGGCTGGTATTCAGAAATTTGTGGACAGAAAATTCTTCCGTGTTGAATATGATTACCGTGAAGAGCAAAAAAGATTTTTAGACGACATAAAGAATATTTATTACATTCAATCGCTTGCCGAACTTATGGTTAAACGTGTGGATAACCTGATACCTGTTGAAAAAATTGGTTTCTTTGAACTAAATAATCGAACCGGGAGAGTAAAGATAATTGCCAATAAAGGCTGGGAATTATTAAAGGGCAGAAGTATCCGGTTTGAATCTGAAAATCTTAAAACCGATATGTCTCTTCCTGTTGCTGTTGATGATAAAGTTGAGTTTGGTTTGAAAATAGAATCAGCAGATGTTAAAGTCTTTAAAAGATGGGGAATGGTATTAGTTTTTCCAGTAAAGTCACCAACGGGAATAATTCACGGCTTCCTGGTATTGGGTGCTAAGAAATCGGGTGCGAGATTTCTGAAGGATGATGTTGATCTGCTGAATTCAGTTGTAGCAGCATCGGCACTTGCCATTGACAGGATAAAATTACAGGAAGCGTTAATACTTGAACAGCTCGAGGCTAAGCGTCTCGAAGAGCTGAACGAGATGAAGTCTTTTTTTATGCATACAATTACTCACGAACTCAAAACTCCTTTAACTTCAATTAAATTGTTCACTGAAAAGCTGCAGGATAAAAAGCATTTTGATTCTGATAAAGCAGATTTTTTTCTGAATGTTATCGATGGTGAAAGTGATAAGCTGAGAAGACTAATCGACAATATTCTGGACTATGCCCGAATTGAAAAAGGAATGAAATCTTACGTTCAAAAACCAATCAATCTTAGCCAGGTTGTTAACAAAGCTGTTGAATCGATGAAGTATCAGCTTATGATAAGCAAGCAAACACTTGAATTATTGACCTCGTCTGATGATATTATTATTAACGCAGACGAGGATGCGGTTGAAAGGGCTATTACAAATTTACTTACTAATGCAATCAAGTATTCTTCTGCTGAAAGTAAAACGTTTTTATCTGTTAGAAAAGTAAATGGTAATGCGCTCATCGAAGTTAAAGATCAGGGCAGGGGAATCTCTGACGAAGATTTGAAAAATATTTTTGAACCTTTTAAGAGAGTGAAAGCTGTTGAAGCAAAAAAGATTGAAGGAACAGGATTGGGACTTGCCATCGTAAAACATATTATGGATGCACATCAGGGAAAAGTTGAAGTGGAAAGTGAAATTGGGAAGGGAAGTAAATTCACACTTTGTTTTTCATTAACAGATGAATAAAAAAATATTATTGGTTGAAGATGATCCGGCAATATTGCTCGGTCTGGAAGATTATCTTCTTGAACAGAGTTTTAATGTAATTAAAGCAGACGATGGAAAAGTCGGTTACGATTTGGCTCTGAAAGAAAAACCTGATCTTATTTTACTCGATATTAATTTACCTTCAATGGATGGTATTCAGGTGTGCAGGATGCTTAGAGAGCACGGATTTCAAAATCCTATAATTATGATCACTTCCAGGGGAGAAAAAATTGATAAAGTTGTAGGACTTGAAGTCGGTGCAGACGATTATGTTACCAAGCCATTTGATACACGCGAACTTCTTGCAAGAATCAGAACAAATCTAAGAAGACTGGAGTCGGGTGAACAGGAGAAAGTTGAATCGGATACAAATAAAGATTTACAGCGGCACTTACTTGCTATAATGTTTTCTGACATGAAAAATTATTCGAAGAAGATGAACAGAGATGAGAAACTGGCTTTGAATCTTCTTCAGGATCATAATAAGATTATGAAGGACTCCATTGAAAAGTTTCTTCAGGATCATAATAAGATTATGAAGGACTCCATTGAAAAGTTTAAAGGAAGAATCGTTGAAATAATTGGTGATGCATTCCTTGCTGCTTTTGAAAGCGCTACTGATTGTCTGAACTGCTGCATAATGATTCAGGAAAAATTCAGAGATTACAATTCTGAAAAAACAAAGCATGAAAAAATAAAAGTAAGAATTGGAGTTCATGTTGGCGATGTCATAGAGTTTGAAGGAAAATTAAAAGGCGATGCGTTGAATATTGCAGCACGAATTCAGCAAATAGCTGAGCCAGGAACAATTTATGCGTCGGAAAACTTTTACATGACCGTTAAAGGGAAAACAGATACGGAGTTCAAAAAACTTAAAACATTTGAGCTGAAGAATATTAAAGGTGAAATTGATATCTATATCGTTTGAAAGCTTTGCTTAATTTCGTGCGAATTTAAATAATTTTTTTTTGGAGGCATTATGAAAAAAATACTAATCATTGAAGACGATCCGGCAACTTTAACCGGACTTGGCGAAACTCTTAGAGAGGAACATTTTGATGTTTCGACAGTGATGTCCGGGCAGATGGGCTATGAAAAGGCTAAGGAAGGGAAGTAT